>DAIRSC010000430.1:0-1511 GCA_036804585.1 Chitinophagaceae bacterium | reverse complement strand
GTTTACATCTTAACACTCTCAAATGTTTGACTGTTTTTCATTTATAGTTTTAATTTTTAAAAGTACCAAATCCGATTTCTAGAAGTAGATCAACGAAGCCCGAGGTTACATTTTTGTCACTTTCAGCTGTTTTTACGCCTTCCGGTATCATTGGTTGATCACTCACCAACAACAAAGCACCCGTTGGAATTCGATTGTAGAATCCCGTCGTCAGGATGGTAGCCGTTTCCATATCAATGGCCATGGCCCGAATGGTTTTTAGGTAATTTTTAAACTGTGTATCATGTTCCCAAACACGACGGTTTGTGGTATAACAAGTGCCTGTCCAATAATCAAAACCTTTATCACGAATCGTTGTTGAAATGGCTTTCTCCAGCGCAAATGCAGGAAGAGCGGGTACTTCGGGCGGGAAATAATCATTACTGGTTCCTTCCCCTCGTATGGCGGCAATCGGTAGAATCAAATCTCCAACTTTATTCTTTTTTTTCAATCCGCCTCATTTACCCAAAAATAAAACTGCTTTAGGTTGAATGGCAGTGAGTAAATCCATGATGGTAGCAGCACTTGCAGAACCCATACCAAAATTGATGATAGAAATACCATTGGCAGTTGCACAACACATCGGTTTGTCTTTTCCAATAACTTTTGTTTTATGCTTGCGGGCAAACATTTCAACGTAATTGGTAAAGTTGGTGAGCAAAACGTATTTCCCAAAATTGGCCAATTCTTCACCGGTATATCTGGGGAGCCAGTTATTGACAATTTCTTGTTTCGTTTTCATGTTGATGTGTTTGGCTTAATAAATAGCGGCAAATGCCTGCTCCAGTCTCTTGACAGCTTCTTTGAGTAAATCCAGTGAAGTCGCATATGAAATACGGATACAATGTGGTTCACCAAATGCATCTCCGGTTACACAACTTACTCCGCCTTTGTCTAACAAATACATGCACAAGTCCTCAGCGCTTTGTATTTCACCCTTGTTTAAAAAATGTGTGATATCCGGGAATACGTAAAATGCACCGGGAGGGTTATTTACTTTTAAGCCCGGTATGTTCGATAATGCCTGAACCAAATAATCTCTTCTTTCACGAAATGATTCTTTCATGTCCAGCGTAGGTTGCATATCTCCTTTGAGCGCGGCTACAGCAGCTTTTTGGGTAATAGAATTGGGACCTGATGTAAACTGACTCTGAATTTTTTCGCAAGCGGTGATGATATTTTTTGGACCAGCCATGTAACCAAGTCTCCAACCAGTCATAGCAAATCCTTTCGACAAACCGTTGATGATGATGACCCGATCGCGGATGGATTCAAATTGTGCAATACTCTCATGGTGGCCTTCAAAGTTGATATATTCATAAATTTCATCAGAGATAATATAAATATTCGGGTGCCTTTCAAATACTTCGGCCAGGGCTTTTAATTCTTCGAATGAGTATATAGAACCAGTAGGGTTGCACGGCGATGAAAAAATGAATAGTTTCGTTTTTGAGGTGATGACTTTTTCCATT
>DAIRSC010000429.1:0-1535 GCA_036804585.1 Chitinophagaceae bacterium | reverse complement strand
CAACTTTTTCTGCCCCTTTTTCAATCACCTCTTTGCCAGCCTCAACAGCTTTCCCTGAAACATCCTTGGCCAAATCAGCAGCATCATTGGCTACTTTTTCGCCAGCTTCTAGTGTGGCATTAGCGGCATCTCCAATTTTTTCTTTGGCTGTGTCGATGGCAGCTTCTGTTTGGGTTACAGGCATTTCAGGTGTTTCCTTTTTTGGTGTTTCTTCTGTGCAGGCAACCAAAGATCCTGCGATGAGCATACCCATCATGGCAATACGGATGTTTTTCATGTTTTTCAATTTTATACCATTGATCCATCAATGTTCAAAAGGTAACCGACAAAAAATGCATGCCTTGAATAGATTAACAAATCTTTGTATGTTTGAACCTGAGAGCACAAAATGATTTATGCGAGTCTGCTTTTTAATTCCATCATCCGATCGCGCAACCTGGCGGCCTCAATAAAATCTAAATCTTTGGCGGCCTTCTCCATTTGTTTTTTAACCTGAGTGATTTCCTTTTCCAATTCCTTGATTGATTCATACTCTACGGCATGTTCCGCTGCAATAGCATTCTGATCATCATTAACCGCCTTCTCGCTGCTCGCATCATAATTCTTGATTTCCAGTACTGCCGTTTGACCCATGATTTGGTCGATGGATTTGCGAATGGTTTGAGGTGTAATATGGTTTATGGTATTATGCAAAATTTGTTTTTCCCGGCGACGCTGGGTTTCGTCTATCGTTTTGCGCATACTTTCGGTAATCTTATCGGCATAAAAAATCACTAATCCATCCGCATTTCGCGCAGCACGCCCTGCAGTTTGTGTTAAACTTCTTGCGTCTCTCAGGAAGCCCTCCTTATCCGCATCCAGTATGGCGACTAAAGAAACTTCAGGCAAATCCAGTCCTTCCCGAAGCAGATTTACACCAATGAGGACATCAATATTTCCGAGGCGTAAATCTCTTAAAATTTCAATCCGCTCCAGGGCGTCAATTTCACTGTGCAGGTATTTACATTTAATCTGTATTTTCAGCAGGTATTTACTTAATTCCTCCGAAAGTCGTTTGGTCAGCGTGGTAACCAACACACGATCGCCCTTTTTAACCCTTTTATCAATTTCATCCAATAAGTCGTCGATTTGATTGACACTCGGCCTCACCTCAATGGGTGGATCCAGCAAACCCGTTGGACGAACAACCTGATCAATGACGACTCCTTCACATTTTTCCAATTCATAGTTTCCGGGAGTTGCACTCACAAAAATCACCTGATGCATTTTATCCTGAAACTCATTGAAGTTTAAAGGTCGATTATCTAAGGCTGAGGGCAATCGAAATCCATAATTCACCAGATTCATTTTACGAGCACGATCGCCACCATACATCCCACTGATTTGCGGAATGGTTACATGGCTCTCATCCAAAACCAGTAAAAAGTCATCCGGGAAATAATCAATGAGGCAGAAAGGTCTTGCGCCGGGTTGGCGACGATCTAAAAAGCGAGAATAATTTTCGATGCCTTTGCAATATCCCAACTCCTGAATCA
>DAIRSC010000428.1:0-1537 GCA_036804585.1 Chitinophagaceae bacterium | reverse complement strand
ATGGTATAGTATATTGGACAACCCTTGAACGACGACGCTAAAGTTGAAGATGCTAATACGTAGTGAAAATCAAAAAATGAACTGCAAGCTTATTGAAAAGATATGAGAAATTGACGTGCATTTAAAAAAGAGAAATTCACCCCTGAAAGTAGTGATATCAAATACTTTCACATTAAACAGTAGCCCCTAATTATAAACTTTCACCATACACACAAAAGGCTGAATCTTTTTAACCTGTTCGGAACGGTTTTGTCCTTTAATCACACTATTCAAAATTTCTTTCTCGCTGAAATCATCCGGAAGTTGTTTGGATAAATTCAACAGTGCTTTGGAACGTATCACATAGGTAATCCCATTGGATTCTGTTTGTTTACCGCTCACAATACCAATCACAGTACCAAATTCATCGATTACGGGGGCGCCACTCACACCGGGCGCTGAGGGCAATTCCAATTGATAACGACTGCTATCACCCATAAATCCGGTAGCAGAACTGATATAACCCTCGTTGTAAACGATATCGTCTTTAGGATAGCCCATCGAATATACACGTTGAGCAATATTTGGGTTGGCTTTGCGGATAGCATAAGGAACCTTAGTGTCAAATTTGAAGTCGGTTTCTGTAATCTTCAGAATGGCTAAATCATTCACCTCGTCAGTTGCAACCACAGCTGCCTGATGACCAATATTATCGTTTGTGAAAACAAATATTTTATCAAAACCTTTGAGTACATGCAAATTGGTAACCAGATAGCCATTTTGTGATAAAGCAAATCCTGTACCGGTGTATTTGGCTTGTTCATCCGGAACAGCTACTAATTGTTTTTTTACCCGATTAACTTCAGATTTAATTTCGTTTTGACCCTTTTTAATACTGCGGATTTCACCTTTTAACTCCTGAACTTGTGCGTGGGTATCTTTTTTGTAAACATTCCGAGCGAACAAAAACGTGAGCATGGAGGCCATAAACGCAACGCTTGCAGCGACGGAAGCCGTTTTCCAATATTTGTTGACATGCAATTTCAGGTTATTCAGTAATATCTGGGTTTGGCTTCTTGAATTAGAATGCAGTTGATCGAGGGCAGTATGGATGAAGGCTTTACTTTGCATATGATCAACTGAAAGAAGAATCAACTGATATTCTTCTACTGCTGATTTTAAAGCGGGATTCATATCCATTTCCTTTTCAAAATACATTTTTTCTCGCTCGTCCATCAGGTCGAGGCAGTATTTTTCGATTAATTCGTATGTTGAGTTAGCGTCGTTCATCGATGATATCCACTTTTTGATTAAAAAACAATTTCCGCAATCGATTCATGCATTTATACTTCTGGGTTTTTGCGTTATCGGGATTGGTATATCCAAAATCGGCAGCTATTTCCTGCATACTTTTATTGTGCACATAAAATGATTCCAATATGCCTTTGCAGGGTTAACAGATATACTCAAAACACTGTTTTAAAAGATCCACATGATTTTAGAATTCAAAAAAGATAATGATATCTGTATCAAAACTTACATATTCAGGAGTGTTATC
>DAIRSC010000427.1:0-1540 GCA_036804585.1 Chitinophagaceae bacterium | reverse complement strand
ATGGGAGTGGTTTGGAACAGATTACCTTTGAAAGTAAATTCAATGCCTTCCCGATGTTTTCGCCGGATGGGAAAAAATTAGTATTTTCATCCAATCGAAATAATGGTGGCGGACGAGACACCAATTTATTTATTGCTGAATGGGAAGATTAAATTCCATTATAGAAAAAACTGAATCATGAAAAAATTGACCCTATTATTAATATGTCTTTGGATGTTTGCTCCGGTAGATGCACAAAGAATCAATGTAGATAAAATTATAGACCATATTTCATTCCTGTCATCTGATCAATTGCAAGGTAGAGGTGCCGGTACTGAGGATGAAAAATTAGCCGCAGCCTATATTGCCGGACAATTCAAGGCCATGAAATTGTTGCCCAAAGGAAACAAAAGCTATTACTACGATTTTACCTATAACCATAAGGTCGGCGATCCGCATGGTACAGATCAAAGCGAAGGAACCAAGAGAAAGTCAAGAAATGTAGTCGGGTTTCTAGACAATGGGGCACCATATACCGTAGTGATAGGTGCGCACTTCGATCATTTGGGTTTGGGCTACGACAAAAACAGTCTGGATATAGAGCCGCAGGATAAAATTCACAATGGTGCAGATGATAATGCGAGCGGGGTTGCCGGTGTGATTGAATTAGCCAGATATTTCTCCAATAATGGGGTGAAGGAAAAAGTGAATCTTTTGTTCATGACCTTTTCAGGTGAAGAACTGGGGTTGATTGGTTCAAAAAAGTGGTGCGAACAACCGACCATTCCATTGGAAAAAATCAGCTACATGATTAATATGGATATGATTGGGCGCCTGAGTGATACCAGTCGGAAATTATTGGTTTATGGTGTTGGAACTGCCGCCGAATTTATCCCTTCCCTTGAACAAGTGAATCAAAATTTTGTATTCAAATTTGATAGTGCAGGCGTGGGACCCAGTGATCAAACCTCATTTTATTTAAAAGATATTCCGGTACTTCATTTCTTTACAGGTCAACATAGTGATTATCACAAACCGACGGATGACGCAGATAAAATAAACCATAAAGGGGAAGCGATGATTCTGGAATTGATTGTAGATTTGGTATTTAAACTCGAGTCATCCTCTAAATTAAAATTTTATACCACTAAATCTCCGGAGAGTAGTAATGTTTCGTTTAAAGTAACGCTGGGCATTATGCCGGACTATACTTTTGATGGTCCCGGGGTACGTATTGACGGAGTTGGAGAAAATAAACCAGCAGCTATAGCCGGTTTGCAAAAAGGAGATGTGATACTTTCCATGGCTAACGAGGAACTGGCTGATGTAAAAGCCTATATGAAAGTATTGTCGAAATTTTCAAAAGGTCAGGAAACTGAAATTGTCATCGATCGCAATGGACAAAGAATGCGTAAGATGGTACGATTTAAATAGGGGCTGCTGTTTAACGTGAAAGCATTTGATATCTTCTAATTTGGTGTGAATTGCGTACATCTAAATGCATAGTAATTTTTCATATCACCTCAATAAGCTTGCAGTTTTTTTCTGATTTTCACTTCTC
>DAIRSC010000426.1:0-1573 GCA_036804585.1 Chitinophagaceae bacterium | reverse complement strand
ATAGCAAATGTTCTGCGGCGTGATATTTCCTGCTGATATTTCATTTGTGCTTTGTTTATTCAACAGCCTGAGGTGACAAATCAATTTTGACATATGCCCACCTGACAGGACGGGCACGCCCGGCCATGCCATTCGGACGGGCAGGGAATCCAATATGATCATTTGTACTTGGGTGTTCCGCAGATCGTTGGGATTTCCCGGTTTTTTTTGATGTGTTTCTGCCAGTGCAGAAACTGTTTTGAGGCCAAATGACACTTCATAAAAATCGTCTATAATCGGTTAAGCCCGATTTAAAAAACGAATATCCATCCATTATCCAAAAAAGGCATGCCCGATTGTAAAAAAGAGTTTTTGGTATCAGTCCCGTAAAGAACTGCCCAAAAACTCTTTTTTTGAAATATAAACGGGTTAATGTGTCTGTGATTTCCGGACTTCTCGCTTACGGTCGTACAAGCAACAACCGGGCAACTTTTCATAAACCTTATCCGGAGCTTCTAACAACTCTGTATCATGACCATCCTCCTCTAGTTTCTTATTAAGGATTTCATTGTAAACCTTGTTTTTTTCACATTCTACCTTCATCAATTTCGTTACTTTATTCCATAAAGCCGACGATACACCATCTCCTTTAACAGCCTTTTCTATCCTGCTTTTGCACATACCACAATTGCCATACACCTTAAATGTTTCTGTTTTTTCCTGCCCGATTGCTGAAAAACCGGCAACAAGGAAAAAGATCAGTGTAAAAAACAAATTCAAATTCATAACTAAACCTTTTTGCAAATATCAAGAAAAATTGCCGAACACAACAGGGTTGATTCAAAGTCCTGTATTGAGCAAAATGCCCGACTTAAGCAACCTTGTTTGCAGAAAGTTTTATCCCATGAACATAAAACCAGGCTCCAAAGCCAATTCTGGCCTACTTCGAATTTTATCGGACAGTTCAGCATATCGCTAATAACAAGGAGTTATATGTAATGATTACCATAAAGTATCATCATGATTTTTTCCTTCAACCAGATTGATTACAGTTGGAAACCAATTCAGGAACTTTCCCAAAATTATTTCTTACCTTAAAAAAAATTACTAACCCATGAAATCCGCACGAGCGGGTGCATCCGTCCGAATGGCATGGCCTGAGGGACCGTTTGATCAGGCTGGCAGAAGGAAAAATTCAATTTCCCCCGAATGTGAGAAAATATATAAATAAAAAAAAGAGCATATTCAGGCTTGCGAAGAGCCATTTTCTTTTCGTCAATAAACGAAAAGAAAAACCATTTTCCCGGAAAAATGTTTTAATGGCGTATGTCATATCGTTCCATGGAAGATTGCCTGAATGACCTTGAGAAAGCGGGTCATCTGGTAATAATAAAAGAAGAAGTTGATCCTAATCTGGAAATGGCAGCTATTCACCTCCGGGTGCATGAAGCTGGAGGTCCGGCTTTATTATTTGAACATGTAAAGGGTTCATCATTCAGGGCGGCATCCAATATTTTTGGCACACTTGAAAGGAGTAAATTCATTTTCAGGGAAACCCTTTCGCTAGTTCAAAAAATGGTAGAATTAAAAAATG
>DAIRSC010000425.1:0-1585 GCA_036804585.1 Chitinophagaceae bacterium | reverse complement strand
GGTGCTTCTCATCAAGCTTATTGGTTTCTTCTTCTACAATCGATGCAAGGGTTAAGATAAAAGGTATACTCAAATTTATTTGTTTGGCACTGGCTTTACACTCTGCATTCAAGAATTGCTGATGACTCTTTGCAATTTTCGAAATGACTTTTTCCGGACTGGTATTCCAATAAAGTTCATAAGTATTGGGCATGAACAACACTTGAATTTGCGAAACTCCTATCCCGTATGAATTTAAAAAGGTGGAATCCGAAAATAAACGTGCAAATGCTGTACTGTCCGGTTCCAGCTGACTACTTAATTTATGAATAATCTGTTCCTTGGTTCTTAGTTTATTGAGGGTCAGTTTTACCGGGCTTTGCACGCCGCTACGCAATAATTTGAGTAAGGAATAATTACTCATACCCGGTTCAAGCGCATACCTTCCGGGATGCACTTTTTTGTCAACCCCCATCGTACCGGCCATGTCATTGAATGAATTTTCATCGATCAACAAATGATGGCTATTCAGAGAATCTATCACCTCTTTCCAGCTTGAACCCGTTCGGATATAAAGGTATTTTTTACCCGTGAAATCTACAACATTGGGTTTAAAATAACGTACATAAGCCCATACCAATCCTATCACACCAATCAGTGCCAGAAAAAAGAGTAAGTTCTTTTTTTTCATCATCAATTATTTCAGCCATTCCATGGCATTTTCAAATAACAGTGCATGTTTGGTCGCTTCGTCAAAAGGCATCCTTTCTATCAGTTCACCCGGATGATGTTCGCCCAAAGGAAAAGGATAATCACTCCCGCAGCAAATTTTTTGAGCACCTACCGTTTTTATCAAAAGTTCCATAGCGGCTTCATCATGTACCAGGCTATCCACCCAAAAATGTCCTAAATAGTTGCGCGGATTTACTTCATTGTCAATGGCACATAAATCAGGTCGTACTTTAAAACCATGTTCCACCCTGCCCACTGTGGCCGGAAAACTACCACCTCCATGCGCAAAGGCAAATTTTAAGCGGGGGAATTTCCGGAATACGCCTCCAAAAATCAGGCTACATATGGCCCGCGATGTTTCGCCCGGCATACCTACCAACCAAGGCAACCAATATTTCATCATTTCCTGTTCACCCATCATTTCCCAGGGATGCACCAAAATGCTGCAACCCATTTCTTCTGCTGCCTGCCAAAAAGGATCCCATTTCGCATCACTCAAATTTTGCTGATTCACATTACTGCCAATTTCAATACCGGGCATTTTAAGTTCCTTGATGACCCGTTCCATTTCACGAATGGCCATATCTACATCCTGCATGGGCACGGTTCCCAATCCAATAAATCGATCGGGGTATAAATCCACACACTGCGCAATGTGATCATTAAAAAATCGCGAAGTTTCTAATCCATGTTCTGCTTTTGCCCAGTAATTAAACAAAACCGGTATGGTCGATAAAACCTGAATATCGACTTTTGTCTCATCCATTTCGGGCAATCGATCCTTGGGTTCCCAGCAATTGCTTTCTACTTCTCTAAAAAATTTATCCCCTTAAATCATTCGGGCACACCAAGGTTGAAGATGCTCCAGATGAAT
>DAIRSC010000424.1:0-1641 GCA_036804585.1 Chitinophagaceae bacterium | reverse complement strand
TACTAATAACAGGCAAGCCGGCACAGAGCCACTCCAGAACCACACAGGATTGAGTTTCAGATTGACTAAATAAAATACCGGCATCACTATTCCTCACCAATTTTGCAACCTGATGATAAGGCATGGACGGATGGAAGCTAATCTGATTTTCGAGCTGATGTGCCTGTATCAATGAAAGCCAGGGACTCCCATCGCCACCAATCAAGGAAATGTGAAAATGTTCTGTCCTTTTTCGCAATAAAGCAACTGCCTGAAGTATTCCCGAAACATTTTTATTCTCATCAAATCCTGAAACATGAATAAATTGAAAAATATGTTTTGTTTCCAAGAGAACAGGATAAAACAAAGTAGTATCCACCACATTAGGAATCACCTGATATTTCAGTCCGGAGAAATATTGTTTCATCTCTTCCCCAAGACTTTGACTCACTGTAATTATTTTTTGAGCATTTTCAAGCACCTTTTTCAAAACCTGACGATAAATCCAAGACCGATTTCCCACATGGTCAATCACGCGACTATTATAAATTCCATAGTGCTCAGAAAGCAGATAGGGCCAATTCCAACGCTTATGCCAAAACCAAGCAATGAGCCCTGCTTCCAGGGGGATATGAACATGAATCGCTTGTGGGTCCCCATATTGGGATCGGAATTTTTTAATAAAGTGATTCGCTGCACGCTGCCAATCCCACCATCTCTTTAATCGATTTCCGGACATGCGATAATAAATGTGTTCGGTTAAATGGGCATTCCGATAAATCACTTCCTCCCTTTCGGAAACGCCAAAAACAACATGAAATACTTCAATATGAGCAATTTCTGAAAAAGCGATGGCCTGACGTTGAATAAAATCCCCGCGAAAAGCATCTTCCCGGTTTGGATACCAGCTGCATAACCAGATGATTCGTTGTGACATATTCAAATATAGTTGCCAAAGGTTTATAATATTCTTCATTTCACCAAGTTGGCAAAAGGATGGTTGTTTTTAAACAGCATTGTATAAATTTGCCCATATGGCACATTACTATAGCTTGGGTGAAATTCCACACAAAAGACATACCCAATTTCGCAAACCCGATGGGACCCTTTACAGTGAAGAATTGTTTAGTACAGAAGGATTTTCATATAATTATTCATTACTCTATCATTTATATCCACCAACCAAAATCGTTAAATCGGAAGAACCCCGGGATGTAAACCCGGTAATTGCTACCAGTAATATTCTTAAGCACCGAAGCTTTCAGGGATTTAAAATTAAACCAACAGCAGATTATTTAGATAGTCGTAAACCGGTATTGGTAAACAATGACTGCCATATCACACTGGCTGCTCCTCAACAAAGTATGCAGCATTATTTTTTTAAAAATGCGGATGCTGATGAAGTCATTTTTATTCATGAGGGAAAAGGAATCGCTAAAACAGCCTATGGAGAATTACCATTTTCGTACGGCGATTATATAGTGATCCCCAGAGGTTGCACCTATCAGCTAGAATTTGAAACAACCGATAACAGATTATTTATCATTGAGTCATTCGGCCCCATTCGTTTCCCGAATAGATACAAAACTTCTGAGGGACAGCTGATGGAACACTCCCCTTTCTGTGAACGAGATATTCGCAAACCTCAAGATTAGAAAACAC
>DAIRSC010000423.1:0-1644 GCA_036804585.1 Chitinophagaceae bacterium | reverse complement strand
ACTTTTTGTTTAAACGCGATGCTGGCAGGGCTAAAATTCTTCAACAACTTTGTCTTGATACCACTGATGTGGAATTCGCGCCATGGGAAACCGGCATTTGTGAATTTGGAGGGATGTCCGGCCAAATTGATGGTTATTATGCATTCCGAACCCCGGTATCTAATTTAAAAATTGATTCAAACAGAGTATTTCACTGCAATCTAAAGAAACATCCCTTCAGTTTTAGTTTTAAGGAATTGGTTCAGGAGGTTGATTCCAATCTGGCTTATGGTTTTCCGGCATTCATGGATTTGTCGGCTTATGTTGGCGCCGGTGTTTTATCGGCCAATGTTGGATCTTTTGTTTCAAAGGGGCAAAAGGACCCACTTATTCGAAAATTAGCTGAAGAAATCTCCCGTGGGGCAAATACAGCTGAAGAAAAGTATCAGAAAGTATTGGATTTTGTTTCAGAACAGATTGAATATAGTTTTGAAGATTATTGGTATGATTCAGAAATCACCAAACGGGCCCATGAAGTTTTGTTTTCCGGTGAAGCCGATTGTTCGGGTAAATCGACCCTCATGGCCAGTATGTTGGAGGCCCTGAACTTGCCATATTGTTTGTTGTATTTCGACAAACACATGAATATCGGTGTACCCGGGAATTTTAAGGCAGAGAATGCCTATCATCAGGACATAGCAGGGACGCGTTATTTTATGGCTGAAACAACGGTTCCCGGTTTCATCATCGGGCAAAGTTTACTGGCGAATCACGAAATACTGGATAAAGTTCTTTTTTATCAAATTCCATCCAAGGGAGAATCGGTCATCAACCCGGAGACCAATCGTAAAGTGCCATTATTGAATATTGATAACATGGAATAATTGTCAATGCGTCCGGAGCCCCGTGCATTTATTTTCTAAGGGTAAAATTTGCGTTAAAATTCATTGCTATTTTCGGGTTCAAAACCCTATTTTTGTGCCACTTTTTAACAAATGCCTTCACAATATTACCTGTTTCTTGGTTTCGCATTGTTTTGCATCGGTGTCATGGGTGTACTCATGCGCAGAAATGCAATCATTATTTTAATGTGTATTGAGCTGATGCTGAATGCAGTGAATCTGCTCTTGGTGACTTTTAGCAAAATGCATCAAAATGCGGACGCCCAATTATTCGTTTTTTTTATCATGGTTGTGGCTGCGGCCGAGGTGAGTGTGGGGCTTTCGATCATTGTTTTGATGTATCGTAAGGTCCGATCTATTGATATTAATATCTTAAACCGATTAAAAAATTAAGTCATACTCCATGCAAGATTTGATCAGGTTGATTCCGTTGTTGCCTTTATTGGGTTTTTTAATCACCGGAATAGGGCGCAATAAACTCGGGAAAAGCAGTGGCTGGATTGCTTCTGCAGCTATACTTGGCTCCTTTATTTTATCGGTATTGGTGTTTAATCATGTACGTGCTTTACCCGAAAATGTTTTTGATAAAGCATCAGGGCCAATATTGGTGCATGTTTTTGATTTTATAAATGTCGGCAGCATGGAAATCGGTTTTGATTTTCAGGTAGATGCTCTTACTTCGGTATTTCTGTTGGTTATTACCGGGATAGGCTTTCTCATTCATATATACTCCATTGCATACATGGGCCTCGACGAAGGATAT
>DAIRSC010000422.1:0-1648 GCA_036804585.1 Chitinophagaceae bacterium | reverse complement strand
AGTATACAGGTTTTTAGCCAAATATTCCGATTGATGGTGACTAAGGTAAAAAACATCGATATCAACATCCCAATGAGCGGTGCCAGGAAAATAAACAAAACGGTTTTACCAATTTTAGAACTATCAATGATGGTTTTTAAAGCCGGTAGACTTTGTCCTTTATCCCATGCACTAAAAAAGGCGTGCGCAATGGCGGCACCTGCAAATCCCCCGATAAGGGTATGAGAAGAAGATGAGGGTATTCCCCACCACCAGGTCAACAAGTTCCAAATGATGGCTGCAATTAAACCGGAAAAGATTACCGGAAGTGTGATAAATTCCTTGTAAACTGTTTTACCAATCGTATTTGCAACTGCATGATCTTTAAAAATCAAGTAAGCAATAAAATTAAAAAAAGCCGCCCAAACTACAGCCTGAAATGGTGTTAGAACTTTGGTGGAAACGATTGTGGCAATAGAATTTGCCGCATCATGAAAACCATTGATATAATCAAATATCAGGGCGAGGATAATGACAACGAGAACAAAAGTCATGTATTAATTTTTGGGTTAAATCAAATGAAAGCTTGCAACTTCTATGCGTATTTAATTACGATAGACTCAATCACATTAGCGGCATCCTCACATTTATCAGTTGCTGTTTCCAATACCTGATATATTTCTCTTTTTTTGATGACTTCTTTGGCATCCGGCTCCAGGGCGAATAACCTTTCAATACTTAAATCATAAATATCGTCGGCCTGATTTTCGAGGCTATTGGCTTTAACCAGTGCATTCGTAATGGAAGTTACATTTTTCATATTACGAAGTTCCTTTACTGCAGAACGAATTGCCTCAACACCTAATTCGATACACTCTGCCAATTTTTGAATGCCCTGCTCCTGCGGATTGACTTTATAAAAATTGATTTTCTTAGCCGATGCATTGATATAATCTGCAATATCATCGAGAGCAGTTGCCAAATAGTGAATGTCCTCCCGATCGAAAGGCGTGATAAAATTTCGCCCCAATTCCTGAAAAATCTGATGCGTGAGGTTGTCATTATCATGTTCCAAAGTTTCAATTTGGGCAATAATGGCTGCACGTTTATTAAAATCCGGCTCATGAACCATCTCACGGAGCTTTTTCGCCATAATATCTACCGTATCCACGACATCTTCGAATAGGCTATAAAAAATTTTGTCTTTTGGTTGGAAAATTTTCAAAATGGAATTGAGGCTCATGTAATCTTATTTGGTACAAAGATGAAAGAAAGACCCGACCTATGCAATGTTAAGAACAAGCATAACTATTTGGTAATATTAGAATCATATAAGTTGATTATGATAACAATTTCGTAATCCGGAAACTTCCAAAATATAGGAAGTGATTTAATTCTTTTGCACCAAGATATCACAATTTAATAATTTTTTGATAATGATTAAAAAACATATAGCTCTTATAAATTTTCTTTTTCTTTCCTTTCTGACTCAGGCACAGATTCAACCTATATCAGAAAAAAAGACAGCCTGGTATGAAAGCTTTTCAATACGCGGGTATGTACAAGCACGATATAATCGAATGCTTGAAACAAACGCTCAACTCAAATGTGAACAATGCGATCGCTCATGGGGTGAAGGTGGGGGATTCTTCCTTCGACGTATAAGGGT
>DAIRSC010000421.1:0-1652 GCA_036804585.1 Chitinophagaceae bacterium | reverse complement strand
ATCTGTTGGAATGACATGTCAAGACGTACTAAGGGTCGCATGCTTCCAGGTACCATTCGTGCCGATTTTATATTTGACAAATACCCAGGCAGCATCCCAGTTTGAAGCCCCTGAGGCTAATCTGAAAGAGTTCTGCCAGCTTAAGTTAAATTGCACCTGTACATAATCTGCCACCCGATTCCTTCCTGTCAGTATAACATTTTCGACTTTGATGTCATTGGCCATTAACATCGCCGGTAAAAGCACAAAAAAACAGGCGAATATGCTGCTTTTCGTTGGTGAAAGCATAGTCATAAGATTGGATAATAGGATAAATAAATTATATTCAAAATTGAATATAAGTAAAATAAAATTAAATTATACATATAGCTCATGCGTGGAAATACCCATCATTGCTCATATCTTTATAAAAAATTGAATATGAGCATGTTGTAAAAAATAGGCCTGCCTTTTTTTCGGAACATGTATTTGAAAAAATACCTTACATTATCTTAGGATTACTTTTTGGATACGATATATGAGAATAGTCATCACCCTTCTTTTTTTACTCAGCGTTGAACATTCGAATGCATTGTCCCTGGAGGGGAAATTATTGGATGAGAAAACCCATCAACCCATTGCATCTGCAACTTTATTCCTGAGTTACACCAAGGTCAATACGACCAGTCAATCCAATGGAACTTTTCAATTTCACACATTCCCATCAGGCAGGTATGAATTGATCGTAAGTTGTAGTGGGTATAAAACCCGGTGCATAGAACTCATATCATCGGCACTTCCAGCTTTTTTATCCATCTCACTTACACCGTTGGAGAAAGAATCACTTGAATTTATTGATACAACCTATGAGAAAAATGGTTGGGCAAAATGGGGGGATATTTTCCTCGAACAAACAGTTGGTTTTTCGCCTTTCTCCAAGCAGGTTAGTTTAAATAATCCGGAACAGGTAAAATTCAATTTTAATAAGGTGACCAATGTATTGACAGCTGTTGCCCATGAACCCTTGATATTTGATCACTCCGCATTTGGATATCAGATAAAGTTTTCATTAGAAAAATTTGAATATCAATTCAATAAGGGTTTGATCGCTTGCAAAGGGTATCCTCTTTTTCAGGAGATGGAGAACAAACGACCTGCTCAACTCAGATTCCGGACTACAAATAGAAACGATGCATATCATGGTTCTATGATGCATTTTTTTAGATCGCTTTATCGAAATGAGTTGTCAATAAATGGATTTCAGGTCAGGAAAATCACTCGAATGAAGAATCACGAAAGAACGCGCGTCTTAAAACTATAGAGTAGTCGCGTGAAAAAAGATTCCACCGCCCACGCAAAACATGCAGATCTCTTAAATAAAGAGATTTATACTAGGGATTCTATAAAGTATTATAAGGAAATCTTGCGTCAAACTGACTTGATTGATTCCGTTTCACCAGAAATTCTCTCAACCGATTCAATTGCATATGCGATTGATAGTGTTACAGTTGCATTTTACTTCCATCAGCCACTGGAAGTAACTTTTTCGAGCTGGAGTCGATTTAAATATCCTGATAAAAAAATGTATGATGTATTGTTTTACTTTCCCAATTTATCTTATCCTGATGCCAAGCCGGTTTTTGATAGGATTTCATTTTTTCCAAAAAATAAAT
>DAIRSC010000420.1:0-1654 GCA_036804585.1 Chitinophagaceae bacterium | reverse complement strand
TACTCTAGTGAAGATTTGTATTCGATGGATAAATAGTATGAAGATTCCTTGTATTGCGACTTTTGCAACCCTTGATTTTTAGGGGCTGCTGTTTAACGTGAAAACATTTGATGTCATTACATTTTGGTGTGAATTGCACTTATTTAAATGCACGGTAATTTTTTATATCTCTTCAATAAGCTTGCAGTTTATTTTTTGATTTTCACTTCTGACTGGTATCTATAACTTTGGCATCATCGTTCAAGGGCTGTCCCGCACGTGCAGAACTATCCCATGAACACTTCCATGAATTTGAAGCGCCGTTGAGATAAGCAGCAGCCCCTGCTTATACCAATGTGAATTGGTAGATAGACCAATTCTTATCTCGTCTTCAGGACGAGAGTAAATGCGGATATGATAGCTGTTAAGAAAAATAACATTGGTCTAATACAGAAATCACTTCGGTATTATTTCTTGCCATGAAAATCAAACATTTTTCATGAATATCCGTTTTCGGGTCATTTGAATGATTTCGTTTATTTAGAAATTCAATTATAACAATGACCCAATGGAAGATTTTTACAAAAATGGAATCTACTTTTCACAATCAATTCCTTAAAATTTCAGCGCTCAAATAAAATTTAAGAGAACATTATTCCGAAAATAAATCCGAATGATAAGGATTGATAAAACTTGTGGGAAGGTTCTGAATGATATTTTACCAACCCAACGATTCCATGAATCATTCTGCTGAACCGGGTTTATGGACCCTTTGGAAAAACAACTTGTTCAACTTGATCTCATTGCGATACAATATTACCTCACCCTCATTTTCCATTTGCTTTAAAATTCTGGAAATAACCACACGCGTTGAAGCCAAATCATCTGCAATTTGATGGTGAGATACCAACACACTATACCGATTGTTTAAATCATGCTTCGCATTAAGGTATTGCCTCACCCGATGATGCATATTGCCAAAGGCCATTATATCTATCGAATTAAGCAACTCCAAAAAGCGTTCGTTGAAACTATTAAAAATATAATCCCTCCAACTATTGTATTGGCATAACCAGTCATTTAATTTCACAAAAGGAATTGCCAGCAGTTCACCATCCTCCTCAGCCACAGCTTTTACTTCACTCTTTTTTGCCGATATACAACAACCATAAGCCATACTGCAACTTTCATTGTCAGACAAATAATATAATAAAATCTCCTTGCCCTGTTCATCCTTGCGAAATACCTTTACCGTCCCTTTTAATATGACCGGCATGGATCGGATATATTTTCCGTAATCCATGATCATTTCACCGGCAGTAAAGTATTTTAAATCGCCATACTGATAAAGTTCATTGACTAATTCCTTTTCAAATAAAGACTCCAACCTTGCGTTATTAATGGCTTTTTTCATTTCAGAAATGATAATTCAACAATAGATTATGCAAGATCATATTCACCTTGTTGATTTCAAATTTACGTTCTCCATATAATTCGTCTTTGTTTAATTTCCCAACCAACATAAATTAGGCTTGCTGATTAACGTGAAAATAGCTGATATCCTTACATGATGGAGTAAATTTTGTTCATTTAGATGCACAATAATTTTTCATATCTCCACAATAAGCATGCAGTTCATTTCTTGATTTTCACCTCTCACTGGCATCTTCAACTT
>DAIRSC010000419.1:0-1657 GCA_036804585.1 Chitinophagaceae bacterium | reverse complement strand
CCCGTTTTTAAAATGCTTCGCATCGTTTGATATTTGTGCGCCTTATTCACCTGAATTTTACCACTAACTCCGAATTGGGTAAATCCCAAACTTGCCGGAATAAAATCGTGTTTGAGAAATTCGGCTGATAAAGCCAATTCTAATACCCCGGCTGCGCCTAAGGTATGCCCAAAATGGCCTTTCAAACTAAAGACCGGGCTGTGATGAAGTCTGCAACTATCAAAAGCTTTACTCTCCATTTCGTCGTTATAGGCAGTAGCAGTCCCATGGGCAGAAATGAATCCAATCTCTTCGGTATCAATATTCTGGTGATGGAGCGCTTGTTGGATACACCAGGCCAATTCTTCACCTGTTTTGGATGGACCTGAAATATGATTGCTGTCGTTGCTGATAAATCCATGTCCTACTTCAATCGGCGCAACTTGTTCTGTACTCAAAATACTTATGGCACAAGCCTCTCCTAAATTAATTCCATTTCGATTCACATCGAAAGGTTTACAGATTTCTTTACTAAGCGCATGAAAAGAATGAAATCCACTAATCACAAATTGGCTCAGCACATCGCAACCAATGATTATCACCTGTTTGTAGTACCCGGATTGCAGGTATCTCTTAGCCATAATAAAAGCTGATATCCCGGAAATGCAGGCATTGGAAATGACTATTACCTGATTCGGATTCTTTGTGATAGCCTGGATGCGTGCAGCCGAAAAATGCAACATACTTTCTTTTAAATCTATGCCATCTGCAAGACTTTCCACATTGCCTTTGGTCGTTGAAAGTATAAACAATGTTTGGGAGGAATCATAAGGACAAACAAACGATGAAATACATTGCCTTAATGCCGTTTCGATCAAAGCATCAAAACGGGTTAACCCAGAACCTGATTTAAAATCAAAATAAGAATCAGGGATAATTCCTAAAGGGAAATCCGGTTTATAAAATCGTTCCTGTTCATCATAAGATAATCCTGTTGTTCCGCCTCGTATAGCTTCCATATTTTCAAGGATGCCAACACCGAGTGGTGTGATCAAATGACTATGAATCAGGTAGACAAGTTTTAATCCCACTTCATAAATTCCTTCTTCATGGTTTTAAAATCACTTTTCACGTTTCCGGCCCAATCATTTCTGAAACCAAATCTACCGGCTTTACCAATCACTCTTTTGGTGTAAATTACCTTTTTGGATGGCATATCAATCAAGGTGCCCCAATAGCTACCTTCCTCTACATTTCTGTTCATGGCTTCAGCAATCAAAACCATTCCAATACCACTTTTACCTCTGAGTTCATATTTTTTAACCATGACCTGAATATCCGCTTCTTTGAGATGCTTATGATTGGGGGATGATTCAGTGAAGATTTCTTTTTTATTCATTTTATCGTTCAACTTGTTGATTGCATCAGTATACATTTCAAAGGTACTGCGATTAACGGCATCTTCTATTTTAAAAGGCTTAGGCTCACTTAAAATAAAATTATTCCATTCCGGAAAATATTTGTCGCGCATTTCGCCCGAAGATTTCGTAGAAACATCTCCCCAACCTGATGCATGACCAATGAAATGAACATCACTAAAATCAATTCCCAAGCAGCTAATCGTTTTAGAAGAATTAAATACATCATCCATAGTTTGGGCTGTAGAAAACAAACTCGG
>DAIRSC010000418.1:0-1663 GCA_036804585.1 Chitinophagaceae bacterium | reverse complement strand
AAGCAGTTGATTAAAATATTGGCAATGAGCAGTTACCCGATCACATGCCGCATAATCAATATTGAGTAGCCCAATTCTTAAAACTCAAACCGAAGGACGGCACCTTTTTTGCGGTGCAAAGGTAGTAAATTTATTTGTTATTGAAAATCAGGCAGTAATATTTTTTTTCATACTCCATTAGCCGGGGCCGAATCCATTTTGATTTTCCGGCTTCGAAATTCTGTTTTCAAATCCGACTTTATCAGGAGTGGGGACAGGAAATTCGCATTATAAAAATCCCCTAAAACAGGGATATAACATATACACTCAATATGCGTCTTTCGTATTTGAAAATTTTGTTTTGAAATAAAACAGAAATCCTTCATTTTTCGAAAATCAAATCTTTAACCTTTATGAAAAATCAATCTTCACTCTTCGCTCTCGCTATTATTGCCATTCTTTCGTTTTTTTCATCCGAAGCTGCCGTTTTGGTTGTGAACAACAATCTAAATGGTCCCGGACAATTTACCAATATTCAGACAGCCATTGACTCGGCCAAGGCAGGCGATACCATTTATGTTTCGCCCTCGCCTTCCAATTACACAGACGGGGACGGAATTTTTCAAGTGACCAAGAGATTGACCTTTATCGTGGCAGGAATGCGGCCCGGTGAAAAAAAGGACAATTCAGCATTATCCAGAATCGGCAGCCGTTTCGATGTAAGTACTACAGTTGCTAACGGAACCGTCTGGACCGGTTTGTATTTTGCCGGAATCGGGAGTGCCATCAATGTTTTTAATGAATCGGTCAGCAATTGTCAGGTGAACAGAAATTGGTATAAAGGAAGTTCATCCCACATCACATTTAACAGAAGTTCGTTTTCCGGCTGGTTGATTGCGAATAATTTCATTACCGCCAATTGCGGAGAAAGCATTCGCTTGAACAATAATACAGTAACCAATTTCATTATTCAGAACAATGTCTTGTGTGAAATTTCCGGTTGTGCCATAAGCCTGATTACCAACTTCGGCAATGCAGCCAACTGCATTGTTTCCAACAATGTTTTTTACGGTCAATCCAACGACCAGGCTTTTGCAGGATGTAATAATATGCTGGTAGAGAACAATATTTTTCATACGATAAGTCCCTTCGGTCTAACCAATTCCAGCATCAACAACAACATCACCTTTGGTACTTCTCAGAATGCATTGCCATACGGCAGTAACAATGGTCTTAACAATGTAGCGAATACAGATCCTCAGTTGACGACCTTTTCAGCATCCACCTTTTCTCCTTTTCAGAACTTCCAGCCTGCCGGGGGTCCTGCACGAACCGGAGCAGTAGGAGGGGGGCAGATGGGTGTTTACGGCGGCACCTTCAACTGGAACAAATCTGCTGAGCCTGCCATTCCGGTCATCAAGCGGTTCAACATCACTTCAGGTGCCTCTGTTCCTGCCGGTGGCAGCATCAATATTGAGGTAATCAGCACCAAGCAAAACTAATTTTCCACACTTTTTACCATACTCCGATGAGGTTTCTCTATGGACCGGGGTGGATGCCATGAATCTTGCCGGAACAATTCCGGCGGCCTAAGGGCCATGTTTCATGCAGTCCGACGCTTGAAACCAAGGGTTCCCGTGTGCTCATACTCCTGTTTTTTATTCTGTTCGTTGTCAGGTATTCA
>DAIRSC010000417.1:0-1693 GCA_036804585.1 Chitinophagaceae bacterium | reverse complement strand
TTCCTGGATTCAAAAGATGGTATTCCCGACCTCATAGTGACCTCTTTTCAGATAAAAGATAATGACATTTATTTTATCACTCAGTCAGGTCATATCTGTAAACGCAGTATCAATAAGAAAAATACCTCAAACTCATTTACGACACCTCCCATTCAGCCATCGCTCAATCATATCTTGGCCCTTGACAAAAGCCTGTATATTTCATCCGACTCCGGCTTGCTGAAATACTCTCTTATCGGTCAGAAAATGGGGCAAACATTTCGCAAACAATCCTTACAAAAAAGCATCGTTGACCTCGAAGGAAATCATCTCATTGCCGGAAAAAAAATACTCGAATTATTGCCCGGTGAACAAGTTCAATGGATTACAGAAAGTTTACATCAACCCATCAGAAATGTACACAGTATTCTCGCGTTGCCCGATCAATTATGGTTGACACCTGATCGGGGACTTCTAAATATTCATCTAAAGAATGGGACAGAGGAGTTTACCCAAATTAACCCGGCTGAATCCAAGATCGACATCACCGATATTCAGTTTAAATCTCAAAACGAATTTTACATCGCAACATCCGGTGCTGGTTGTTTTATTTACAATACCCAAAACAAAATATTCAGCAAAGTCCCTTTGAACGCAACCCATAGCGGAAACACCATTCTTGCATTAAGTGCTGACAGTAATGGTTTATGGATGGCTACCCTGAATGGAATTTGGTATCGACAAAATCTGACTGACACTATCATCTCATTGGAAACCCAATGGAATCATAAAAAAATTATTGCCAACGAAATTCTTTTACGCAAAACGAAACATACGCTAATTGCGAGTGATGGAACTGGATTAATTGCTCTTGGCCAATCAGGTCTATATGATTTCGGAATTCCATTGGGGATCTCTGCCCGGGATTTTTATCACCTTGAAGAAGATTCCAAAAGACGAATTTGGACCAATGCCCGCAATCAGGGTATTTATTGTATTGATGGGCAAAAAGTTTATCATTTTACGGAGGAGGAAGGCCTGAGCGATAATGAAATAGTCTCATTCACGATTCTCAATAATCAATATGTCGTCTGCGTGAGCCAAAAAGGCATTGACCTTATCCATTTGAATAACCATTTTATCACCTCTTATCCTGCTGAGGAAATGAGTTTGGATTTTGAGCCTGAGTATCAATCCATCAGCCAGTCAGGACATGAAGTATATATCGGTACATCCAAAGGGATTTTATGTTTTGGGATTCCCTCATACAAAAAAATCATCATACCGGAAGTGTATATCAGTCTGTTAAAGGTGATGAATAAAAATCAGGCCATCAAGGAACAGCAATTTGATCATGATCAAAATTATTTTTCATTTACAGTATCTAACCGAAGTAATCATCAAAACCATGTTTTATATCGCTATCGTTTATTGGGCTTATCCGATATATGGAGTGTCACCTCCAATCATGAAATCATTTTTCCCCGACTCGAGCCCGGGGATTACCAACTCGAAATATCCAACTCGAACAATCGGAATTTCCACAACGCCCAGGCTTGCCAATATTCATTTAGTATAAAACCTCCCTATTGGCAAAGCATTTGGTTTATCATTTTTGTTTTTCTGTGTTTTGCATCCTTGATTACTCTGTATATCCGATTTCGTGAAAGGAATCTAAACAAAATACAAATGCTTGAAAAAGAAAAAGCGATTG
>DAIRSC010000416.1:0-1707 GCA_036804585.1 Chitinophagaceae bacterium | reverse complement strand
GCGTTGACCAAAAAAGAACAAGCAGAATAAACTCTATGTCCGTACCAACCTTTACCAATGTTTTCCTCAAGGATGATTTTGGATATCGGTCTTTTATCTCTATGGCTATCAATAGTCCCATTAACCATATCCAAAGACCCAGCGCCATCAACAAAAATGTAATGTATAAGATTGTCATATGTTTGTTCCTGAACGGACTTCAAGCATTGAGCAAAATGATTAGTTGCAATTGTTGGCGTTACGACAGCTACTTTCAACATACAAAATGCTTCCAAGTTTTAAGTATTTCAGAAGAAGAATTCATTTTGTGAGAACCACCAACACCATAAACAAATGTTACACCTTTAACGCCAATTTCACGGTTGTTTCCTTCAACACGGTCGCCGCCATTTGCAACAATAATTTCATGTCTTGGCCATGTTTTCTTAACAGCTTCAATTAAGTCAATAGCGCTATCGTCATCATCGTTAAATCCCATTGCAAAATCAACATATCGTATTGAAGATACAATAAGAAAGCGGTCAGCGTAATTCATAAAGGGCCGACCTTTTTTACGAGTTAACCATGCATCAGAATTTACCCCAGCGACAACAATGTCGCCAAGCATTTTTGCATCACGAAAATAGGAGATATGGCCAGAATGGATTGGATCAAACCCACCAGATACAATAACGACTTTCATAATTAAAGTTGAATATCGGGATATGCTTCTTTGATAATTGCAGGAGTTAGTTGTTTGACACCAAGGTCTTTTTGAATAAGTTTTACAAGCAAGCGAGCTTCATCTTTATGTAAAGATTCAAGCACTACTCTGAGAACAGCAGTAGGTTTTGCACCCACAAAATCAGGATTTCGTTTTGGGTGATTGTGAATAAATCGGTATAGCTTTGGAACTTCTGAACTAAGGTAAGTAAAATTTAGGCCAGCAGGTTCTACTGCGGGCCGATATGTTTCAGGCAGTTGAACATCAAATTGGATGCCGGCGTGAAATGCACACACCAAAAATTCACGAAAATTCTGATGGTCGTATTTTTGTAATACTTTGATTTTTTCGTCTTTGTGCTTACAAGATTCAAATTCTTCAAAAATTTCAGAATATAGTTTTTCAGCGCTCATAATTCATATCCAGTATTTTGGGTAGCACCACATCTGGTGCCATATATTCATGGTAAAATTTCATCATGTTTTTTCTTATTTCTTCAACAGGAGTTTTTGTGATTTTTTCAATCACCTGTTCTTTTGTATCTCCCGCTTTTATGTATATGCAGCATCCACTCTCATGGACAATTTTTGGTAGAAAATCATCATCATTTTCTTGGAAGTATATGAGAATTGTCATACTTACCAAAGATTCACAAAATCTACCTGGAACAACACTTGAAAAAAGAAAATCGCCTTCTTTAAATGCTGGCCGGGTAGATGTGGTAACAGTATAAACAGAATCACCTACTTTATCCAAATAACTTTGGTATTCTCTTATTTGGCTGCCATGTAAGTTACGGCCGCCATCATAAAAATAATGATTCATTTCTGGAAATGCATTTCGCACAGTATCAAATGCGGTTCTTCTTGCTCCACGAACTGTACCTATAAAACATAGGCCAAGCGACTTGTTTTCAAACTTGTGTTCGTTCAATAAAATTGGCAAAAATGGAATATAATGAATTTTATCTGCCATTTCGTTTGCACCAAGATGCCTGAGAAATG
>DAIRSC010000415.1:0-1716 GCA_036804585.1 Chitinophagaceae bacterium | reverse complement strand
GGCGCCGGTATTGGTAAACTATTATCAAGCCAGTGGTATTGATATTTTATCTCTCTCTGATAAAATCATAACATCTGTACAACAGGCATTTAACATCTCATTAGAACGGGAAGTTAATATCTGGTGAAAAAAGCTACGCCTAACATTTTATTATGTTTACAAAAGCCTAAACGCCCGAATTCGGAGATGTGAAACTTTACCTTAGCCCTCTCTAATTTAAGTTTATGGTTTTACATAGAGTTTCTATCATCGTTTTTGTGCTTGTCTTAAGTTTACTAAGTCAGTTCACCATGGCTCAATTTAAAAAAGTGAGTCAACAGCGTTGGCAAGGCATAGCCAGTTTTTATCACCCTAAATTTAATGGCCGTAAAACAAGTACCGGCGAAACTTTTTCCAACGCCAAATTAACGGCGGCCAATAATTTTTTAAAACTCGGAACCTTAGTACGTATCATGAATCCGAAGAATGGCAAAAGTGTTGTCGTTAAAATCAATGACCGGATGAGTTTAAAAAACAAACGCCTCATAGATCTTTCGCAAGCCGCTGCCGAAAAAATCGGACTCATTGAACAAGGCTTTGGTGAAGGAGTGATGGAAGTGTTTCCGGGTGAAACAGATTATATTTCTACACACTAATTCTTCATGTGGCTATTTTTACCACATCACAAACTTTGAAGCCATGTTGAAATACCTGCTCATTTGTTTAAGTCTAATTCCATTTTTTGTTTCTGCTCAAAGCCCTGTTCATCAAAAAAATGTATGGGAAGGAGTTGCCAGTTATTATCACGCAAAATTTAATGGTCGAAGAACTACCAGCGGAGAGAAATTCAGTAACGAATCTTTAACCGCCGCCAATAATTTCCTAAAATTGGGCACTCGCGTACGTGTCACCAATTTGAAGAATGGCAAAATAGTAGATGTGGTGATTAACGACCGGATGAATGCCCGCAATAAACGCCTCATCGATCTGAGCGCAGCAGCCGCAAAACAACTTGGTTTTTTTGGAAAAGGTTTGTGCCGGGTAAAAATCGAAATAATCTAGTTTGTACTTCCAAATTAGCTCATCCTTTTTAGCATTTCACAAGTGCATCACCGATGTAGTTGCTTTTATTAAAGTCGAAGGAAGTTGAAAGTAAATTCCTCCCAAATTACAATCGATATCCTCATTAGCTTTGTGGATTCATTCATTTGATTTTGACATAAATCGCTTTCATCTGACATAATTCCCTATACATGCTCCAAAATTAAACTACCGGTAAATCCATAATAAAACTGGACTTGAATTTCCTTTCAATTGTCTGTCCAACCATGCCATCATCTCATTTGAAACTGTAGGACATCCCCACCCCTCCGGAGAACCTTGCGGATATATTTCAACATCCGACATTTTATCCCAACCATGCAATACCACAAATCGTTTAAATGCATTAGAGTTGCTGCTATCTAAACCATGCAAGCCATATTTCACACCAATACCCCATTGACTCGGACCACGCTCACCAATACGATATCGGCCTAATGAAGTGCAATGACTGTTTTCCTCATTAGAAAAAACAGGATTTGTTTTACATCGGTCTGTCCCCCAAGGGTAGGCTCCACATCCATGCCCAACTAAACATCTTTTTAAAATGGAATCCCCTTTAAAATCCCAAATGACCATACGGGCCAATCCCGAATGCATACCCAAATCCCCCAGAATACACCAGTCATGATTCAT
>DAIRSC010000414.1:0-1767 GCA_036804585.1 Chitinophagaceae bacterium | reverse complement strand
TACCCCTCGAACGCTTCCTTGAATTTGAAGCGCCAGTGAGATAATCAGCAGCTCCTATTTAACCATCACCCGAATACCTTCACTATGACTGCTGAATTCGGGAGCATACATACACTGAATTTGCGCAATGCCATTCGAGTATTCGCCTTTGTTGGTGACAAACATAGGATACTCAAAAACGTAAGTTCCTTTTGGGAGGAAATTAAAAAAGAAATGGGTCGCGAGATCTTTCGTTGACTCATAATAACCCAATCCACCTTGATATTGATACTGACTCAACACATGAATCGGCTCAAAACATGCAGCACGCATATCTTTCAGATGCACATACTCCATGGGGCGATCAACCCGTAATTCTATTCGTACCATCATTTTATCGCCCAACTTCAATGGCGTTTCATTGGAGAGAGGCACCAATGTTTCACCTTTCTCGGCGACATCCACGCGATAGATTTGCTTTTTGAGTTTTAAAGGAGTTTCTGCCGCTGTAATTTTATCGAATTGTTCAAAATATTGCCAATAAACAGCACCCCAACTTGTTCCTTGAATACCTATTCCTTTTTCAGGCGGGGATTGAACTTTCACCTGAACATTTCCTCTCTCAGGCTTAATCAGTTCTGGTCCCATGGTCACTTTAAAATATCCTGTACCTGCTTCCTTTTTTGAATGATCCAATAACATCGTTCCCATTTTTATTTCCACATTGGGCTCTGCGGCCAACCAATAAGTTCCTTTGAGTAATAAAGCATAACAAGCATCTGCAGTAGCTTTGGTAGTTTTCCAATGATTGGTTTGTTTATTTTTTAACAACCAAATTTTCAAAGCGTCCACTTCCTTTTCACTTTGCGCCACTTCATCAAATGCTTCAATCATCACACTTTGTGCTTCAATGGGGGCTTCGTACCACCAATAACTTTGATTCATGGATTTCCAATACATACCCATTTCATCATGAAGAATGGCATTTTCACGAAGCGATGCCATTATTTCTTGGGCTATTTCTTTTTGATTAAAACGATTCAGTGCGATAGCGCTCATCGCTTGCATATATTTATTTTGTTTCAACCAATATTGTGCCGCTTGTTTTTTATAAAAGTTAAAGGCTTTTTGGTTAGCACCTTCAATAGGTCGGTTAGTAAAGAAGCTGCGCATGTACAAATATTGAATCTGAAAATAACTGATTTGGGGTTCATTTAAATTGGCTTTATATCGAATCAAATCATCATAATCTTCTTTAATTTTTGCATCCAAATAAGGAAGTGCATTTTCTGCAAGTTTCATGATACGTCTTTCCTGCCCTACTTCACGTACACCCAAGTGTAATAAGCGACCAATGCCGGTGACAATATACTGGGTGATATAACGATCGTCAGACATTCCTTTGAACCATGCAAAACCTCCAATTGGCGTTTGCATTTGAGCCAGTTCACGCGTACTTCGTTCAAGTTCTTTTGACATTCGGTTCAGGTCAAACAACAAAGCAATATTCTTTTTCTGTGCTTCCTCAGATTGGGCTTCTAGCACCCAGGGTGTTTCTTCCAATAATGCATTTTTAAGCTCCTGGTTCTTTTGAAGATTTGAAAGAAGTGCACTGTTATCTTTTTCCTTCCAGGTATTAAACACATCACGAATTTTCGGATTTGATTTCGCAATATGGGTGGCCAACACATTGCTGTAATATCGATTAAGCAGCTGCTCTGCGCACTCATAGGGGTAATCAGTCAGATAAGGTTATGATTGAATTGCGTACCAGGCCGGATTAGCGGT
>DAIRSC010000413.1:0-1777 GCA_036804585.1 Chitinophagaceae bacterium | reverse complement strand
GCAGGTACATAGCTATAAAAATGGATGTTAGCAAAATGAAAAATAACAAAGAGGAGTTTTAATTCATTATATAAGGTGCAATCAGTTCAAACTCAGGGATTTCCACCTTTAAAAGCTTTTTATTCAGCATATTTTCCATTTGGTAAGCGCCTCTCATTTTCCCCATATCTGTGCGGATTCCAGCACCAGAGACATATTGGAATGATTCTCCGGGCTCTAATATAGGCTGTTGGCCAACCACACCTTCGCCTTCAACTTCTCGATAACTGCCATTGCTGTCAAAAATAAACCAATGTCTTCGTAAAAGCTTTACAGGGAAATTAGAAAAATTATCTATCGAAACCCGATAAGCAAATGTATATTCTCCAATCACCGGATTTGATTGTTCTTTGTTGTAAAACGTTTCTACCGTTATACTGATTCCCTCTGTTATCTGTTGAACCATTGCTTCGGAGTAAAAATAGGATTTTTAAGGACTCTACAAATTTATTTTCACAGGATTACAACTTTTTTAAGAATCGTTTCATCCTCTTCTTTTTGTCTGGCCTCTATTTCAAGAGGATTCTGATAGTATCCATTTCGGATGGACCAACTCAAATAGCAAAATAAGAAATAAAAATATCCCATGCGTTGCCATTGTATAACATGACATACCTCATGCCGAAGCAATCGCTGGTCCTGCATCAGCGCGTTTTTATCAAGCCCGTGTAGGAAAATGGTCCGCCCCAATACGATGGCACATTGCTGAATTTTTAGTTTGCGGGAAGCCAAACGGGCCACCCAACTATTTTCCACAACACTTACCCGAATCGTTTTCATTTATAGGCTCCAAGTTTTTATAATTTGTTCAGCGTGTTTTTTGGAATCCACTTTTCGAATCACATGATCGATTTGCCCTTTTTCGTTGATGAGAAAAGTAGTTCTTTTTAATCCCATGTATTTGCGGCCATACATGTTTTTTTCGCCCCAAACTCCATATTTTTCGATCACTTTCATTTCCGGATCTGCCAATAGGATGAATGGGAGTTGATGCTTAGTCTTGAATTTTTGATGCTTTTCTGTATCGTCCGGACTGATTCCAATCACCGTTAATCCATTCTTTTGCAGGAGGCCATAATTGTCGCGCAAATTGCAAGCCTCAATGGTACAAGTGGGCGTATCATCCTCCGGATAAAAAAAGATGACAATTTTTTGTCCAATAAAGTCTTTTAAACTGACTTTGTTTCCAGACTGGTCTTTGAGTGTAAAGGCTGGTGCCTTCATGCCATTCTCTAACATTTTTATCGTTGTATTTTGATGTAAAGGTCGTTTCATTTCTGCTATCGTTGGCAGCAATAATTTTTAAGGGATATAAACCTTTTGGATATAAAGAATCCATTTCATAGGTGTAAACATTCCTCTTTTAGGCAAACAGCAACCACTTACCATTCACTTCCGCCCTCATTTTTGTCAAACCCCCAATTTCATCGTCAATTTCGAACACTCATTTTCCAGCACTGAAATTCCTGAATCATTTTAATCCGGAGTCCCTTTTGACCATAAATCACCCGATATGATCGAAATTTTTTGATTTCTACCATTACAAATCCCTTTTCAAAATGAGCCGGATATGATTTCGTTTTACTTACCGGAAACTGATAAGGCATGAGAAACACCTCCCGCTTGCAGCTTTGGATTTTGTATTGTTGTCGTATCACGTATTGTTGTAATTCCGGAAAAATTTATTTAGGACTTGCTGATTATCTCATAGGCGCTTCAAATTCAAGGAAGCGTTCGA
>DAIRSC010000412.1:0-1784 GCA_036804585.1 Chitinophagaceae bacterium | reverse complement strand
CGTCCTTGTCGTAATAAAATCTAAAACTCCCTTCATGGATAAATGCGATAAAATTACAATGCTCGCCTTGTCTAAGTATTTGCTCCTTATTCTTAATATTCACCTTTGTTAAACAACCTTCAAAGTCTTTCCACTCTGAGTCGTTCAGTTTGAGGAATTTATTAATATATATTCGTAAAGTTTCCAATTACTTGTGTTTTTCTTATGTTTGTGCTTGACATTTTGCAGGTTGGCGATGGGCGGGCTTTTTAGTACAAAAGTTAGTTCGGAGAACTGAACTTTCGGCTACCACAAAACTGTCAAGCGAAGACGAAACACCGCCTATTACCAATGTGCGGTCTGGGAATGGGCTATTGTTTAATCATTTTAAAAGTTTGATTAAGTACATTAATTCTAAGGAAATAGACTCCAGGTGGAAATGTCTCCATTTGAATAATAGATTTCTCAGACACAAGTCCGGTTTTTATTATTTGGCCTTTAGTATCCATTAAGACATATTCATATCCGATGATTTCATTACCTGCATCCACAACAAAATAAGAAGTAGTTGGGTTTGGGTAAACCCTGACTAAAACATGATTAATTTCAGAAGTTCCTGTTATTCTTGCTGGAGTATAAACTCTGATTTTGTTGCTTCCTGAAACAGCAGCAAGACCATTTGCTGAAAAACAAACTCCGGAAGTATTGGTGAAATTCAAAACATCTGACCATAGCATATTTAAAGAAAGGTCGAAAGCATACACACCATCTTCTCCATTTGTTGCATAGATAATATTATTGTTAGTAGCTGAAATCCTTGGCGAATAAAAGCTTCCCTGCGTAATGGAGGCAGATGAATCAACTATGATGCCTGTAAGCGGGTTTAAACGAATGATTTTTCCATCGGATGGTGCATAAATTGAACCATCAGATCCAACACACATGGTACTGAAGGAACAATTACCATAGATTTCGGTTTGCCACAATAAATTTAATTGGGTGCCATCATCCAAAAGCGCTGCGATATTGTCTTCGGTAAGCTGGACATAAACTATGCCGTTGTTTCCAACCATTAAAGGTGATTGAGGCATATTCCCACCCGCTTGAAGTTCAGGCACCAAAATACTATACATTTTTAAACCGTTGGTCAGGTTAATGGCCCACACATGTGATACGCCTCCACTTTGTTCCAAGGTGTACCCGGTATTATTTTGCTGATTAATTGCTATTTCTCCACTACCTGAGGCCATAGGTACGGTCGAGGTTTGCCAGATCATTTGGCCATTCGCAGGATTAATTTTGTAGGTTTTAAGATTCCCATAGATATAGAAATAGCCTGTTGAATCAAAAACACCAGATTCGGAAATATATGCAGCGACATTCACGTTTGATGTCCACAGGTGCGATCCGTCAATGACATTCAAAGCGTATAGCGAGTCATTTTGACTTTCGGTTAACCTCATAACATAAACCCTATTGTTACGGAGTCCCACGGGAAGTGATCTTCCGGAATTATTGGTGACATCAACGCTCCACAGCATAGTCCCTGTCGTCAGGTCGTTACTTTCTACGGGGGCGTAGGTGGGTGTTTGAAACCTCATGGTAACCAGATAGTTTCCCTCAATGTAAAGTGGAGCGCCAAAAATACCGGCAGAAGAGGTTTCCCATAAGATACTGTCTGTGGTTGGACCCGCCACATCCACATATCCGTATTTTTGCCAATTACCACCAATATTATTCCACCCGGCCGTTTGTCCGTTCAATAAATGAGAAATAGTCAAAAAAACTATTTAAATTTTAAATTT
>DAIRSC010000411.1:0-1786 GCA_036804585.1 Chitinophagaceae bacterium | reverse complement strand
CACCTCCGAGATTATTCAGAATATCACTTTCTGTGGTATCACGTGCATGAGCCTTTTTAACAAACGGAAATGAGCCCACCAACAGCGAAGTTTCCGGATGTAAGAGACCTTTCTACAACAACTCCATTCCCCGATTATAATACACCGTACCGATATTGTTGATGAATATCCCATTCGTGTAATCTTCCTTAAATGCTTTCATATAATACCGATATGCACTATCCAGATTGCCCCGGTTAAAGTAGGCTTTTCCCAATTGATTATACCCATCAGATGGTAAAGCCGGATATATTGACAATGAACGATTAAAGTAGTCGATTGATTTTGCACTTTCTTTTGAAACCGAATCATTGATTTGATTCATATTATAACCAAGTTGGGATAATTCATCGGTGAGGACTTCCTTCCGCTCTGTTCCTGAAAGGTGATTCCCCATATAAAACAACAAGTGGGTTGAATTCGGAAAATTTTCAATATCTGTTGAAAACAATAAAAAGTCTGAACGCCAATCTTTGTTCCGATCCCAGGTACGGGCTGCAAAAAGAATGGATAACAAAATCACAACCCCGGTCAAAATTGGGGTTGACAATAATTGCTTAAACGATGGCGAATCTTCTGATTCAGTTTTTGGTTTTGAAAAAAGATATAATGCGCCTGCAAGTGAAATACATAATCCCAAGGATGGCATAAAAAACAAACGCTCACCAAATGAAGTACCAATCAGAAATAGAATATTAGATGTAATGGAAATGCTCACGAAGAACCACACAAATCCGAATGAAATAGCATCCCTGCGTTTGCGATATCGGATAATATAATAAATCATCCCGCCGAAAAGAAGCAGGACCAAAAAGAAATACATCCTTGTTTCTCCATCCAAAGGCTTTAATGAACTATAGGAGTAATCGCAAGACAAAACCTGTGGGTAAACAAATTTATAAACATAATAACCCAATGTCGTTAAGGCAGATGGGAAACGATTTACAGCCGATTGAACGGCAAAAGAAACAGAACTGTCATTGACTGGTTGATTGTTATTTCCACGCATCAAATCCAATTTCAAACTATCATCACAGGCCACTAAATAATTATCCATTACAGAGGTTGGAGCAGGTTTGGGATAGCCCGACAAACTTTGATGACGTGCAAACAGAAAGAACAAACTGCATACGAGAAAAATACTTAAAATAGCTGCATTTTTTTTGATTGAAATATCACTAAAAAAATAAAAGAATGCCGGAATCAACAATACCGCTACCACTGTTGACTCTTTCGAAAATGAACCCATGAGATAGGCTAAAACCGCCGGAATAAACCATACGACTCGATATTGCCTGAGATAAAGTTGCACAAATCGAATGGCTAAGAGCACTCCCAATAAGCTTAATATTTCATCTCCACTTTTTATGTTGGCCACTGTTTCAACATGCATCGGATGTACAACAAACAATAGGGTCACTAAAAAAGCCAACGCCCACTTTTTTTTGAAGGCATCATACAACACAAAAAACAGAATGAAACAGGTGATTGCATAAAGCAATACATTGACGACATGAAAACTGTGGGCAGCCTCAAAAGAATTTTCATTTCCATTGAACCAGCTCCATTCCAGATTGAATAATAATTTGGTGAACGGGCGATACAAGGAATTTTCTAAATCAGAATAATCTCCTTTACGCAAGGGGGTGGTAAAAATTGTTTTGGTATTCTCCCAACTCGGATCGGCTTTGGTAATCTTATTATTTTTGATAATATATGTTCATTATTTATAATTATAGGTTCATAC
>DAIRSC010000410.1:0-1789 GCA_036804585.1 Chitinophagaceae bacterium | reverse complement strand
ACAAAGAAAGTTACAATAATGGAGAAAAAGATTCCAAAACCTGCAATCAACATGGGTAAAAGCACAGGCGCTAAACCACCAAACTGATCCACACTGCTTGTTTCACGTCCTAAAACCATGGTTGCCAACACAGTGGCGACATAAGATCCGAATAGGTCAGCACCCATACCAGCCACATCACCCACATTATCACCTACGTTATCGGCAATAGTAGCCGGATTACGCGGATCATCTTCAGGAATACCTGCTTCTACCTTACCTACCAAATCAGCACCAACGTCGGCCGCTTTGGTATAAATACCTCCACCCACACGGGCGAACAATGCAATCGATTCAGCACCTAAAGAAAACCCAGTTAAGATTTCAATGGTACGTTCCATTTCAACACTATCCACAGCAGCATCTGCAGCAAAAATTTGTTTTAAGATAATGAACAAAGTTCCCAAACCAAGTACTGCCAATCCGGCAACACCCATACCCATCACCGAACCTCCGGTAAATGAAACTTTAAGTGCTTTACTCAGACTGGTTTTAGCAGCTTCTGCCGTTCGAACATTCGATTTGGTGGCAATTCGCATACCGATGTATCCTGCCAACGCACTAAAGAATGCTCCAACTACAAAAGCGAGGGCAATACTCCAATGTGAGTTTTGATTGCTTGCTCCCATGATGCCCAGAAGGATTGCAGCAATGACAACAAAATAAGCCAATACTTTATACTCAGCTTTCAAAAAGGCCATCGCCCCATTGGCAATATGACCGCTGATTTCTTTCATTTTATCATTTCCGGCAGGTTGTTTGCCCACCCAAGCGCTCTGAATAAACGTATAGAGCAAGGCGAGCACGCCAAATGCAGGTACGAGGTAAAATTAATAATTCATAGTTTTATTATTTTATGAGGGCGCAAAAGTAATCAATCAGCCCGTAAAATCAAATACATCGGGCATTTTCTCGCTTTAAAAAAATAGCTTCCCTCAGGCCCAAAAACGAATAGCCTGCCATGTATTAACAGATTCACTGAATAAATAATCCAGATAAATTGCAGGTTAAGCAGCAAAATCAATTACCTTTGACCTTATCACATCATGCCTTTTTGGAGCATACCGTTCATTTGGTTATTATCAAAGTTGGTTTATCTGCTGAAGGAAAATAAGTGAATAACTTAATCACGCAATTAATATCATCTGTATATGGCCGATTCTTGGGGTAAAAAAGAAAGAGAAAAAAAGAAACAACAAAGCAAAAAAGAGAAAGCTGAAAAAAAGCTGGAACGCAAAGATCAAAAAGGCGGTAGCAATCTTGAGGACATGATGGCCTATTTAGATGAATTCGGAAATATCGTATCCGCACCGCCTGACCCAACACGTAAGTTGGAGATCAATGCAGAGGACATTGAAATCTCGATTCCGCGTAAAATTGAAAGTGATGAAGTCGTGACTTACGAAGGAAAAGTTTCTTTCTTTAATTCTACCAAAGGTTTTGGTTTCATTCGTGAAATAAGCGGACAAGACAGTTATTTTGTGCACATCAACGATGTCAAAGGCCAAATCAAAGAAAACGACAAAGTCCGATTCCAATTGGAAAGAGGCCAAAAAGGGTTACAGGCTGTTCGGGTTGAAATTATAGCTTAGTTTTTACCAATATTGGCTTCATTAAATAGGGCTTGCTGATTAACGTGAAAATAGTTGATTTCATTACATGATGGAGTAATTTTCGTTCATTTTGATGCACAATAATTTTTCATATCACCTCAATAAGCTTGCAGTTTTTTTCTGATTTTCACTTCTCA
>DAIRSC010000409.1:0-1798 GCA_036804585.1 Chitinophagaceae bacterium | reverse complement strand
AAAATTCGTAGGATATCCAATCCTGCCAATTTTCCTGCGTCACGAGTAGCTTGGCGCTGGGTATCATTAAAATATGCAGGAACGGTAACGACGCACTTTTGTACCGGCATTTTCAGTAAATGTTCAGCTCGATGCTTTAATTCCTGCAAAATCCAGGATGAAATTTCTACGGTGTTGTAAGTGCTTCCATCCACCTGAATTCCAACGGGTTTTTCAGGCCCCTGGTCGATCAATTTAAAATGGGTTGACTCCTTAATATCATGAAAGGCCTTACCCATCAATCGTTTAACACTTTTGATGGTTCTTTCGGGATGGCTCACTAAATAGGGGAGTGCGGCCTGACCAATGATCCGTTCACCATGTTCCCCAATAAAAACTACCGAAGGGACCAAAGTGCTTTGATCAACTTCTTTCAAAATATAAGGTTTTTTGTCTTCAGGGTGCATAAAGGCGACCAAACTATTTGTGGTGCCCAAATCAATTCCTACAATCGCTTCAGCCTGTTGTATGGATCCGGTAGCAATATTGATGGATAATTTAGCCATAGGCCGCAAAAGTAAGTACAAGCGGGTATTGTTTGGAAATACTTCTGGATATGCTGCATAGATTACAAACGCTGAAAGAAAGCAGTCGACTGAATAATAAGTCTTCCATCCGGGGAAATACATTTTGAGATGCCGATGATTTAATGGTATATATGCGAGAAGAGATTCAAACTTGAAAGGAGAAAAAAGGAAAATGGTCAAACCAAAAGATAGATAGAAATATTATCGGAATAATTCTGAGTTGTAAAAGCGTTCAGAATTAGGAACTCCCGGGATTCGTAGATCCTGAGCGTAAGATGAAAGGCTTGTTCGGATAAAACTTAAAGATAGAATTCAATTAAATAAATAACTTATTAAAAAAACATAAAGAATTAAAAAACAATAAGTTAGAATTGATGCAATATAATTTGTTCAATAGATGTTATCCTTACTTAACCAAGTATTATTCTCCGGGTGCAAAGTAATTAGGGGTGGTAAAAAGCAAAAAGCACTTTTATATTATGATAAAATGCATATAAATAAAAAAGAAATAAAAGCTCAAAAAATTTGCATAAATCAGAAATAAAGTAAACATTTGCAAAAAAATTAATGTATGTCTAATTTACGCTTCAACGCCATTCAGGCGCTCTCCGAAAATGCACAAGATGTCCGCAGTTATGATGGAAACAAAGTGACTTCCTTTTTCGCAAGCCATGTTTTTACCGGCAAAGTGCAACGGGAATACCTGAGCGATGAAGCATACAAAAGCCTGGTCAATTCCATTAAATCCGGTAGTAAAATAGATCGCCGCATGGCTGACCAAATTTCCAGTGGCATGAAAGCTTGGGCCATGGATCGTGGGGTAACCCATTTTACCCATTGGTTTCAACCTTTAACCGGAGCGACTGCTGAAAAGCATGATTCCTTTTTTACCATTAAAAGTGATGGCTCAGCTTTGGAATTATTCGATGGTGATGCTTTAACCCAACAAGAACCCGATGCATCCAGTTTTCCGAACGGTGGAATCAGGGCTACTTTCGAAGCCAGAGGTTACACGGCCTGGGATCCAACATCACCTGCTTTCATCATTGAACAAGCGTATGGTAAAACCTTGTGTATTCCAACCATCTTTATCTCATATTCAGGGGAGTCGCTCGATACAAAAACACCTTTGCTAAAAGCGCTTGGCTTGATCAATACGGCCGCATTGGATGTTTGCAACTTGTTTGATAAAAATATTTCCCGTGTAACGCCTACCTTAGGTTGGGAGCAGG
>DAIRSC010000408.1:0-1807 GCA_036804585.1 Chitinophagaceae bacterium | reverse complement strand
TGGCAGAACACCTTTCCGTTTACATTTCCGCAGACCATGCTTTATTTATTATCAGGATTATCCTGATATGATTCAGGGCAGCATGCTCAGCGATGCAGTGGTAACCATGAGTAGTATGAATTTAATTGCCGGTGAATTAGATGCTTAATTGTAAAATTTAAACCCCAAATGATGTTTTCTCAAGAAATTATCCATAAAATACATGCCCTCACAGCTCGATACCCTGAGGGCCGACAAAAGAGTGCTTTGATTCCTGTTCTGCATCTTATTCAGGAAAATGGAAATATGTCGTTGACTGTGGAACAATTGGATGAAGTGGCTCGCATATTGGAAATACTGCCGATTGAAGTATATGAGGTGGCCACATTTTACACCATGTTTAACCTCAAACCAGTCGGAAAATATATTTTGGAGGTCTGCCAAACAGGTCCTTGTATGCTACGTGGTAGTGATCAAATCATTGAATACATCAAAGATAAGTTAGGGATACAGAACGGCGAAACCACCCCTGACGGATTGTTTACCTTAAAAACTGCCGAATGCTTGGGTGCATGCGGCTATGCGCCTATGATGCAATTGGGCAAACATTATCAAGAGTTCCTGACCCCCGAAAAGGTTGATAAAATATTGGAAGATTGCCGTCAAGCAGCTTCTCAATAAATCTTTCCCTTGTTAAAAATAACTAAGTCTGCAAACAACGCTGTTTACAAGGCTTAAATTTGATGCGTGAAAAGAGTTTTCCTATTAATCATAACACTGATTATTTTATCATTGTTCGGTCTCATTTACCTGCAGGTAGAATGGATTAGTGGCGCTATGAAACTGAAGCGAGAGCAGTATGATAGTGATATCTATTTTTGTTTGCAAAACATCAAGGATAGCATCAATCGGCGTAAAGACAGGGCGACCATTGGATTTAGTTTTCAGTTTCAACCTTTGTCGTTTAGCAATTATGTGCCCACTTCAAGTGTATTGAGTAATTATCAGATAAAGGACATTATCCGTTCAGAACTCAGGAAAAAGAACATTAAGCAACCTTTCGAGTATTGTATTACCAATGAGGTTCAATTACCCATTTTGTATAGTAGCGGTTATAAAATGGAATATCTTGATCCGACGAAAACAAGCAATAATCATAAAACCATTTTGTCGGGTGAAAATATCATTAACAATGAGACATTAAATGTATATATCGTAGAGCCGGAAAATTATTTTAAAAATCACCTGGCTACTTTATTGATTTTCGCCGCACTGTTTACTTCTATTATCATTGCCGCTTTTGTATTGACTATACGCACCATGTTGAGTCAGAAAAAATTATCAGAAATCAAATCTGATTTCATCAATAATATGACCCATGAGTTCAAAACACCGATTGCTACGATTCTACTCGCTTCAGATGCTTTAAACAATGAGAAAGTCATCTCCAATGAAGAACAAATCCGATATTATAGTGGCATCATTAAAGAAGAAAATCGAAGAATGAATAAACAAGTGGAAAAAATTCTTCAAGCCGCTCAATTGGAGAGAGATGAAATCAATTTACAATTGAAAAAAATTGACGTTCATCAAATCATCGCCAAGGTTGCGGAACACACCAAATTACAAATGGAAGAAATTGGAGCTGCTTTTGAAACACAGTTACAAGCAAAGTCAACCAACATTCAGGCAGATGAAGTTCATTTTACCAATATCATGTACAATTTGGTAGACAACGCCATTAAATATTCCAAAGAAATCCCACGTATTCTGATTGCGACTAAAAACGTTGGGACTCAAATCGAAATCACAGTGGCAGATAATGGAA
>DAIRSC010000407.1:0-1820 GCA_036804585.1 Chitinophagaceae bacterium | reverse complement strand
TTGAAGCAAATCATTAGCAAATTTTAATTTATATTCTCCTAATTGATTTTCACCACCCACCAAGTTAATCATAGCCGATGGTTTCACCATTTCCGTATTTCCCATTGGCAATCCCAGCAATATTCGGTTTAATTGCTCAAATTGACTGGTATATCTGCCTTCTATTGTGTGATGACCACTGTTGTGGGGTCGGGGTGCAATTTCATTCACCAAAACACGGGACTCCTTATCGACGAACAACTCCACTGCGAACAACCCGGCACTATTTAAAGCTTTCACCGCCTGAAGGGCTACTTCTGTGCAGTTCTATTCCAAATCTTCGGTTACCTCAGCAGGAGAAAATAGAAATTCAACCAAATTGCTCCTCGGGTTGAAATACATTTCAATCAATGGATAGGTAATCAGGTTGCCAAATTGATCGGCGGCAACAATAACCGAATACTCAGTCATATCCTCACAGTATTCCTCTATTAAACAGGGCCCGGGATAAATATACCTTCCGGTATGTATGTCGTTTTTTGTTACAATTTCAACCCCTTTTCCATCGTAACCGCCTTTTCTGTGTTTTACGACCAGCTGCGTTCCGGCAAACTCATCTGAAAATGTTATTAAATCCTGCTGCGAATGACAAAGTTTAAACTTGGCTGTAGGTATCTGATTTTTTGAGTAGAATTCTTTTTGAAGACCTTTGTCCTGTATGAGCTGAAGCACAGCGGCTGAAGGAATGACTTTTTTTCCCTGCTCTTCCAATGCTCTTAATGCTTCGGCATTGATGTGTTCAATTTCGAAAGTCACCACATCGGATACCTCGGCCAATTCACGGATTTTATCGGGATCCATCAAACTTCCGTCAATCACTTCATCAGCCACAAGAGATGCAGGGCAATTTTTATCCGATTCAAGAACCACTGTGCGTGTATTCCAAGGACGCGATGCTTCGATTAGCATTTTACCCAGCTGACCGCCACCAATAATGCCAATTTTAATTTTTGAGGGCAAACTGCTCATTCGTCTTCTGTTTCAATTTTATACAATTTGCGGTAACCCGGCTTTATTTTTTCTGCGTCAAGTTTGTTCACTGCAACATATTGTGCTACATCACTCATCTTTTGCTTTTCTTGAGCAGACATGCCATGAAATAACAAATTTGCATTGGCAAAGGCTTCCTCCTGCATAGGAAGGCACCATCCGGCCTTACCGTTTACACTATCAGTCCATGGAGTGTTTTCGCCTATTACACAAGGCAGTCCGTGAATTAATGCATCCGCTATAGCATGTCCAAAATTTTCGCCCTTAGTGGGTAAAACAAACAACTGATTTTTTTTATATAAATCAGAAATCTCTTCCTGAGGCACAGAACCCAAATAATGAACCTTTATATGATTAGGCAATGCCTTTAATTTGTCCATGAATTTGTTGAAGTAATCTTCATTGGAATAATCGCCGGCAATGCACAATTCAATCGGTATATTTAATTTCGCTAACGCGTTAATCAATAATACAGGGTTTTTTTCATCAGAAATTCTGCTCACACATAGCAGTTTAAGGCTGTCACTGTTAAAATCAGGTTTGTGTTCGGGCCATTTCCTCCAAACGGGAAAATTCATGGCTTCAATAATTTCAGCCTTGAATCCCAATTCGCTTTTAATTTCTTTGGTCTCTTGCTTGTTCGTACTGTGCCATACTACATGATTGTACCAGCCCATTGTTTTTGTTACAAAAAGAAAAAGTCGTTTTTTTAACTTTTTAATTTGCAATGCTGAAGCATAAAGCATTCCCCTGGGTGCGACCACCAGCCTACCCCTCTTGGCCTGTTTCCA
>DAIRSC010000406.1:0-1826 GCA_036804585.1 Chitinophagaceae bacterium | reverse complement strand
GCGTCATCGTCCAAGGGCTGTACCAGAGTACTATCCCTCGAACGCTTCCTTGAATGTGAAGCGCCTATGAGATAATCAGCAAGCCCTAAGTATGGAGTGATCTTGTTGATCATGATATCGTTAAAAATTCGAAGTAACGCAGAAATTTGAAGCCAAATGACTTAGTCAATTATTTTTGATCTTTTTGCAACGGTCTCAAATCTTTCCTCAAAAAGCTTTCATGCAATGGCAGAATTCATCTGTTTTTTGTAAACATCATGTTTGCTTCATTTGAATGACTGAAACTTCACTTTCGCAGCATTCACTGTTAAGTTGATTCATACTGTGCTAAAGTCAGCAGATTATCTATTTTACTTTCGATACTAATGAATTGTAGAGTTTCTCAACATCTGCTACCAAACGTGTATGGGAGAATTGGTGTCGGGTTTCAATCGCTGAATCTTGTAAATTTGGCAGTGATGTTGAATCATTCACTAAATCCAGAAGATGATTCGTAAATGCGATGCTATCATTAGATGCGGTTAAGAAACCATTTCGACCATGTTCAACAATATCAGCTACTCCACCGACATTGGTGGAAACAACAGGTTTTCCTGCAGACAAAGCTTCGATGATGGTGACAGGAGTACCCTCATTTAAAGAAGTAAGGGCAATAATATCCAACCCATTTATCACTTCATCCATTGCTTCTTGCCACGATGTAAAGATTACGTCCAATGATTTATTGGAGGAATCAGATAAATTGGATTCTAAATTTAGTATGGCGCAAGTCTCATTCAATTCATTTTTTAATTCACCATCACCTACAATCAAGGCTACGATTTTTTTATTGGTTTGTGCTTTGAGTTTAGAAATACACTCCAAGAACATGGCATGATTTTTAATCTTGGTCAATCGACCAATTATACCGATTGCAATAGTGTTATTGTCAATCTTCCAAGCTGATCTGAATTTTGTTCTCTTCTCATGCTGATTGGCTGCAAATTTTGTTAAGTCAAACCCAAGTGGGATGACAACTACTTTTTCAGGGTTGCACAGTTTAAATTGCTTCGTTAATTCTTGCTTCTGAATTTCACTAATAGCAATAATACGAGTTGATTTAGATGCAAGGAATCGTTCAATGGCCAAAAAAATTCTTGTAACAAACGGATTAAAGTATGAATGAAAAGTATGGCCGTGAAATGTATGGATGATAATAGGGACACCTGCTAAATACGCAGCTAAACGACCTAATGTACCGGACTTGGCAGCATGGGTGTGTACTATTTGAGGTTTGTATTTTTTTATAAACCGGTATAATTCAAGTAAAGCCAGAAAATCCTGAAACGGATTGATAGATCTTTTTAATGATTCGATGTAAATGGGTTGAATACCAAACTGGTCCATGATGAATTTGCCATCCACTTCGCCCGGAGTAATCATTCCAGAAATCAATTGGGTTTCAAATGTCTTATTTAAGTAGTGAGTCAAATAGGCTGCATGATGCGTGGGACCACTGATACTCAGTCTGTGCATGATGCGAATTACCTTTATAGACATATTTTAGTGATTGAGAAGCAAAAATAGGGCATGAAATTCAGGAAGTTAGATAACCTTTGAGGAACTATATCATATATTTTTTATACCATGATTGAAACACGATAAAAGCCCAAACAGTTGCTTGGATATAGCCCGGGGTATTGGAGTGAAGCTTGGATTTCATTTTTTGGATGGCGCTGTAATCAAAAATGCCTTGTTCTTCGATAAAAACCGGATGGAGCAGATCATCGAAAATGAAACTATTCAAGTCTTCACGAAACCAATTTAATAAGGGAATTTCAAATCCT
>DAIRSC010000405.1:0-1841 GCA_036804585.1 Chitinophagaceae bacterium | reverse complement strand
TCAGTTTGGTGGTTTAGCGCCTGTGCTTTTACCCATGTTGATTGCAGGTTTTGGTATCGTTTTCTCCATTATTGGAACTTTCTTTGTCAGCATTTCAGAGAATGCAGGATTGAGTGTCAATAAAGTTCAAAATGCATTGAACATGGGGAATTGGGGATCAATCGTTTTAACGGCCATTGCATCGTATTTCCTGACCATGTATATCCTTCCTGAAAAAATGACTTTACGAGGTTTTGAATTTACAAATATGGGTGCGTTCGGAGCGATTATTGTCGGATTGGTTGTCGGCACGCTGATGAGTATCATTACGGAATATTACACCGCTATGGGTAAACGTCCTGTCATGAGTATTGTACGTCAATCAAGCACCGGACATGCAACTAATATTATTGGCGGTTTAAGTGTCGGTATGGAATCCACTTTGTTACCTATTTTGGTTTTGGCCGGTGGTATTTATGGTTCCTATTTGTGTGCCGGATTATATGGTGTGGCCATTGCGGCTGCCGGTATGATGGCTACTACAGCGATGCAGTTGGCCATTGATGCCTTTGGACCAATTGCAGATAATGCAGGTGGTATTGCTGAAATGAGTGAATTGCCTGCTGAGGTTCGTGAAAAAACAGATATTCTGGATGCGGTAGGTAATACCACAGCAGCTACCGGTAAAGGCTTCGCGATCGCTTCAGCAGCATTAACAGCCCTGGCTCTTTTTGCGGCATTTGTTGGAATTGCTAAAATTGATGGTATTGATATTTATCGGGCTGATGTTTTGGCCGGATTGTTTGTTGGAGCTATGATCCCATTCATTTTCTCTTCATTGGCCATTACTGCAGTTGGACAAGCTGCTATGGCGATGGTTGAGGAAGTTCGTCGGCAGTTCCGTGAAATTCCGGGTATCTTGGAAGGTAAAGGAAAGCCGGAGTATGAAAAATGTGTGGCTATTTCAACAGAAGCTTCTATTAAAAAAATGATGTTGCCTGGCGCCATTGCAATCATTTCTCCTTTGATCATTGGTTTTGTATTTGGACCTGAGGTACTTGGTGGATTTTTAGCAGGTGCAACGGTAAGTGGTGTTTTAATGGGAATGTTTCAAAACAATGCAGGAGGAGCCTGGGATAATGCCAAAAAATCCTTTGAGAAGGGTGTTGAAATTAATGGCGAAATTTTTTATAAAAAATCTGAACCACATAAAGCATCGGTTACAGGAGATACAGTGGGAGATCCTTTCAAAGATACTTCCGGCCCCTCGATGAATATTTTGATTAAGTTGATGTCGATTGTATCATTGGTTATTGCACCTTCTTTATCGAAAATACATGCAGAAAAAATTCAGCATAACCGAATGGAACATTTGAGATCTTCGATGATGAATTGTAAAAAAGCAGGATGCACAGAAGCGGAATGCGCATCATTGATGGATGGTTCATTGAGTGGTGAAAGCGGAAAGTCATGTTGCAGTTCTTCTGATAAAAAAGAATGTGCCGGAGGCGATGAATGCGAAAAAGAATGTGGCAATGCTTGTGATAAAGAAACTTGTGAGAAGCCTTGTTGTAAAGGTGAGGCATCATCGGTTAAACCAGTCGGAGGTCGAGATTCTTTGAGTATTTCTGCTCAACCAACAGATACCAATAGTTCTGACAAATAACTAGAAATTTTTTATTCAACTCGAATCCCCCTTGATTGAGGGATTTTTTTTGGTAGATTCTTAGTCTCTGATTTTGTCGTTTTCTTTTATTCTTTTTGGATTTTAAATGGGTTTATTTCTTTAAAATTTCAGTATGGTTCTGTTTGTCAATTCACGTTAGTATATTGGTCTGCTGATTAAGATGAAAATAGTTGAT
>DAIRSC010000404.1:0-1847 GCA_036804585.1 Chitinophagaceae bacterium | reverse complement strand
TGAATTGGAAGAGGCCTTAATCATGGGTGACGTTGGTGTTTCAACAACCATTGAAATCATCAAGCGTATCGAGGATCGAGTAGCCAGGGATAAATTTTTAGGCACCTCAGAATTGAACCGGATTTTGCAGGAAGAAATGATGAATATTCTGACAGAAGCTCCCAATCTTGAATACCAGAACATCAATTTACCTGCAGATAAAAAACCTTAAGTTATTTTAATTGTTGGAGTGAATGGCGTTGGAAAAACCACCACTATTGGCAAATTGGCGTATAATTTCAAAAGGAATGGGAAAAAGGTTGTGCTTGGAGCAGCTGATACTTTTCGGGCTGCTGCCGTTGATCAGCTCAATATCTGGAGTGAGCGAGTAGGTGTGGATATTGTCAAAAAAGAAATGGGAAGTGACCCCGCATCGGTTGCCTTTGATTCGGTGAATAGTGGTGTAGCCAAAGGAGCTGACGTCATTATTATTGATACTGCCGGGCGTTTACATAATAAGGCCCATTTAATGGATGAATTGAGTAAAATAAAACGTGTGATTCAAAAGGTGATTCCGGATGCTCCACATGATGTAATGTTGGTCCTGGATGGTAGTACCGGACAAAATGCACTGGAGCAAGCCAAACATTTTACCCAAGCTACGGATGTGCGCTCGCTCGCAATCACCAAGCTCGACGGTACGGCCAAAGGAGGAGTGGTATTGGCCATTGCACATCAATTCAAAATTCCGGTTAAGTATATTGGTGTGGGCGAAAAAATGGAAGATTTACAAGTATTCAATAAATATGAATTTGTGGATAGTTTATTTAGTTTGGAGTAATTCGATTTCTTCCAGCTAAAATCACTCTCCATGTTCATCTAAAATATGAAACGAACATTTTGAAATCAAAAAAACTTAAAAAGGATATCGTCAATATTACCACGCTTGGTTGTAGTAAAAACATGGTAGATAGTGAAGTGTTGAGTGGTCAATTACTGGCGAATGGAATTGATGTCAAGCACGAGAGCATCAAACCGGATTATAATATATCTATTATTAATACCTGTGGGTTTATTGACAAAGCCAAAGAGGAAAGTATCAATACGATTTTGGAGCATGTTACTTTAAAAGAGGAAGGTCATCTGGAAAAAGTATATGTAACGGGTTGTTTGAGTGAACGATACAAAGGAGATTTAGAATCAGAAATACCCGGTGTGGATGCCTGGTTCGGTACCATGGAATTACCCAATATCTTAAAAGCTTTTGAAGCTGATTATAAAGCTGAACTGGTGGGTGAACGGTTATTAAGTACCCCCAGTCATTATGCTTATTTAAAAATATCCGAAGGTTGCAACCGGACCTGTTCCTTTTGCGCGATACCCTTAATGCGCGGAAAACATGTTTCAAAACCTATTGAGCAAATTATGGCAGAAGCTGAAAAACTTGTTTCAATGGGGGTTAAAGAAATTATGCTGATCGCTCAAGAACTAACGTATTACGGATTGGATTTATACAAAGAGCGTAAATTGGCCTTTTTGCTTGGGAAGTTGGCTGATATACCGGACTTGGAGTGGATCCGTTTACATTATGCATATCCCCACAAGTTTCCGATGGATGTATTGGACGTGATGAAATCCAGACCAAATATTTGTAATTATTTGGACATGCCTTTGCAACATGTTTCTGATCATATGTTATCAGCCATGAAACGACAAATTACCAGAACCGAAATGATTGAACTCATTCAATCGATTCGAGATGTGATTCCGGATATTTGTTTGCGAACCACTTTAATTACCGGATTCCCCGGTGAAACAAGAGAGGATGTAGAAGATTTGAAAAAAATTCTGGAAGAAGTCCGTATTGA
>DAIRSC010000403.1:0-1866 GCA_036804585.1 Chitinophagaceae bacterium | reverse complement strand
CATCTTTTTTCATAAGCATAATTACCAATCACATTCTAAAAGTGTTTGATTCGTTCCTGACATTTTTTTACCCCAATGAATTCGGATATGAGAATTACTGCAGGTCCATATTTACCACCCACCAACATAATTCTGTAAGGCATTTGCAGTTCGCCGGCTTTAATTTGATGGATTGTCGCTAATTCCTTAAATCGGTTCTCAATAGCGTGGGCATTCCATTCCAGAATTTGGCCAAGTTCATCTCTCCAAACTTGAAAAAAGGTTGCTTTCTCATTATTCCATTTCGATTGAACCGCCTCCAAATCGAATGTTTTCGGAGATTGAAAGAAAAAAACCGATTGGGTATAAAAATCATTCAGTAAGGTGCAACGGTCTTTCACCAAAGAAATAACCTGCACCAAATAGTCCACATTCATTTCATTGATATCCATCTCTTCCAGAATAGGCTGAACCAAAGGTAATAAAGTACTTGAATCGGTATGTTTAATCCATTCGTGATTGAACCATTTGGCCTTTTCAAAATCGAAACGCGCACCTCCTTTATGCACGCGCTCCATGCTGAATTTTCGGATCAATTCTTCCTTGGTGAAAATTTCCTGCTCCTCTCCGGAATGCCATCCTAACATGGCAAGCATGTTGATAAACGCCTCTGGTAAAAATCCCATTTCTTTGAAACCGGTCATCAATTCACCACTCTGTGGATCTTTCCAATCCATAGCAAACACCGGAAAGCCCAATCGGTCACCATCGCGTTTACTGAGTTTGCCATTCCCTTCAGGTTTCAGAATTAATGGCAAATGTGCCCATGCCGGCATGTGATCGGCCCAACCTAAATATTCCCATAATTTGATATGCACCGGGGCACTCGGCAACCACTCCTCACCCCGAAACGCATGGGTAATTTTCATTAAATAGTCATCCACCACCACCGCAAGATGATAGGTAGGCATGCCATCTGCTTTCAATAATACTTTATCATCGACCAAAGCGGATTCATTGTGAATTTCACCGCGAATCATATCTTCAAAAATGATGGTTTCATTTTCCGGCATCTTTATCCGAATCACATAAGGTAGTCCTTCATCCATCCAAGTTTTTACTTGGGTTTCGGTAGCACTCAGGGAATTCTTCATATGCATACGTGTATGCTTATCGTATTGTGGCGAAGGATTTCCGGGTGATTGATATTGCTCGCGCATTTGTTCCAAATCCTCCGCCGTATCAAAGGCATAATACGCATATCCCTTTTGCACCAATTCTTCAGCATATTGGCGATACTGATCTTTACGTTCACTTTGTCGATATGGCGCATAAGGGCCCGGATGATGCGGCCCCTCATCGGCCTGTATACCGCACCAATTTAAACAATCAACAATGTATTGCTCAGCCCCTTCCACAAAACGGTTTCGATCGGTATCTTCAATCCGTAAAACAAAATCACCACCATGGTGTTTGGCAAATAAATAACTGTATAATGCGGTTCTCACCCCGCCGAGATGTAGTCCCCCGGTCGGACTGGGAGCAAATCTTGTTCTAACTTTACGCATGAATGGTTGTTAAGGCTGCAAAGGTAATGCGTAATGGACATCGAAGAAAAAGCAAATATTCCCGTTCAACATTTCCGGTCATCCTTGGTAGTTCCTCAATTAAATGAGCAACAATCATCACTCTTCTTTCAAATGAAGGGTCTTTTATAAACGATTGACGGAATGCAGAGTCCGTGGATGAATAAAAATACTTCATATGATTGATTGTCTTTACACGATGTTTTTTCAGGCTTATACTTTGAGACCATTGCAAAAGTCATTTGACAAAAAAGTTCAAGGCTTTTTGAATTTTTAAGTAGGGCTTGCTGATTATCTCATA
>DAIRSC010000402.1:0-1870 GCA_036804585.1 Chitinophagaceae bacterium | reverse complement strand
ACCTAGCGAAATACTGCAATCAATTATGCATAAAATTTACTTGCCGCACTAAATGGACAAGTCAGGAAAAATGATGTTGAAGATTTTACAAATGAGCCCTCTGAACATGGGGACTGCCTCAGCGCCCCGGATAGCAGCGAAGAGCCCGCAAACCGCCAAAGCGGGTGAGGACTCGCAGCGAATAGCCGGAAATGGCGCCATAAAAAAATGGTTGACTGAACCAACAAACAACCATTTTGAGCTTTTTTGAGAAAATGTTTATTTATTCATAGTAGCCAGAAACTCTTCGTTGCTTTTGGTGCTTCGCATCTGCATGAGAATAAAATTCATGGCTTCTTCCGGATTCATGTCGCCGATATGTTTGCGTAAAATATAAAGTTTGTTCATGACATCTTTACCGTGCAATAAATCGTCGCGGCGGGTAGAGGAGGCAATGATATCAATGGCCGGATAAATTCGTTTGTTGGCCAAGCGTCGATCCAATTGAAGTTCCATATTACCGGTTCCTTTAAATTCTTCGAAAATGACCTCATCCATTTTACTTCCTGTGTCAATCAACGCAGTTGCAAGAATGGTGAGTGAACCACCGTTTTCAATTTTACGGGCGGCACCAAAGAACTGTTTTGGCTTTTGCATGGCATTGGCTTCAACACCTCCACTCAATACTTTACCTGAAGCGGGTGCAACGGTATTATGGGCACGTGCCAAACGAGTGATACTATCGAGTAGGATAACCACATCATGTCCAACCTCAACCAATCGTTTCGCTTTTTGAAGCGCGATAGTGGAAACCTTAACATGTTTTTCGGCAGGCTCATCGAAGGTAGAAGAAATGACTTCGGCTTTTACACTTCGTTCCATATCGGTAACTTCTTCAGGCCGTTCATCCACCAGAACAATCATCAGATAACACTCCGGATGATTGGTAGCGATGGCATTGGCCACTTCTTTGAGCAACATGGTTTTACCTGTTTTGGGTTGCGCCACAATTAATCCGCGTTGGCCTTTACCGATGGGTGAAAAAAGATCCATGATACGGGTGCTGAAATTACTCGGCGTTGTACACAGACTCAATTTTTCGAAAGGGAACAAAGGTGTGAGGTAATCAAAAGGGACACGGTCGCGAAAATGATCGGGTGTTTTGCCATTGATGGTATTGAACATAACAGGGGCAAAAAATTTTTAAACTTATTTGGGGGAGCGAACAGTTCCTGTGACGGTATCTCCGGTTTTTAAACCAAACAATTTGATTTGTGAATGAGACACATAAACATCATCCGGTGAGCTGAGGTAATTGTAATCACTGGAGCGGAGGAAACCATATCCATCGGGCATCATTTCTAAGACTCCTTCTGTATCAATCTGACCATCGAATTCTAAATTAAATTTCGGAATCTTTTTGACTTGTTTGATTTCCTGTTCCGGATTCGATGGATTTTGATTTTCTGGTTTATTTTCCGGACGAGGAATATCTGAATTTTGTTCGTTTGAACGAGATGGATGTTTTGGTCTTTGTTGATGCCCCTGGTGAGCCTGATGCTGTCCTTGCTGCTGCGTTTGATGCTGAGCTTGCTGCTGTCCGGATTGCTGACCTTGTTCCTGCTGGGATCCTTGTTGTTGTTTAGGATGTTGAGGATGTTGTTTTTTGACAAAAGGTTTTTGTTCCTGATGTTTGTGTTCGCGGGGGGGATATTCCTTTTTAGGCATTTCCTTTTTCTCGATCACTTCGGGGGTGACAATTGCGGCTTCCTGAATTGGAGCAGCCGTTTCATTTTGAGGCGCATCTTCTTTTTTAGCAACAGGTGTACGGCCACGTTTAGATTTGGCTTCCGTAGGGGCTTCTTCCTTCGCAATCTGCGCCGGAGCTTCT
>DAIRSC010000401.1:0-1882 GCA_036804585.1 Chitinophagaceae bacterium | reverse complement strand
GGTGCATATACCGGATGGTTCTCTATCGTACCAACAGGAAATACGGTTTTTGCGGATGGTAATGATATTTATTTTTATGTACAAATGAATAATGGAAGCGGAGGGACAAGTTTGGTACATTCCGTTCGAACAACGAATACCATTAAAATGATTGTTCCTTCAGCAACTGCACGTGCAGTGAAAGGAGCTTCTAATGCAGTTCCAGAAAATCCGGTGTTTTTATATGATAACACGGGCGGTAACGGTCGTCCGGTTTATGGAACTTGGGCTGAATCAGATGGAATTTCGCCGAATTACTCCGTTTGGTATAATACCAGTGTAAATGGAGTTGCGGGTTCATGGGGTGCATATATTCCAACCAATTTACCCAATGGGATACAGCGTATTGAACAACGTGACATCGTAACTGGAAATGTTTTGGGATGTGCTGCTACGGATGCCGATGGTTTCTGGGCCGGTGCCGGAAATACGGTTAATCCGACCAATGGCATCACTCCGATTGGTTTTAGTATCACTGACGCTCCCCTGGATGCATTGCCTGTGGCTGGAACAGCGTCTGGTCCAGGCAACGGAAATGTAAACGATATATTGAGTTATTCAAATAGCGGCTTTGTTGGCAATTTGCAATGGCAGGTATCTACAACTTCTGCCATGGGTCCATGGTCGGATATTTCAAGCGAAACAAGTGCTTCGATGAATTATACCTTCAATACTGCGGGTACGTTTTACTTTCAATGTGTATCACGTTCTGCTTCAGGATATTGTGAAGCGGCCTCGAATGTAATAACAACCACGATTCAAAGTGCGAATACCGTTTTGAATTTGTCGATGATGATTCAGGGGTTTTATGATATTAACACTTCAGGCATGCAACCTGTATTGCTGAATCAATCAGTAGGTGGAGCTTTGTCTACTGAAGCAGATGATATCACTGTACATTTACATGATGCCGCTTCTCCTTATAACATGGCTTATACATTTAATGGTCGTGTTGGAACCAATGGTCAGTTGGTATGTAACTTCCCCGGATCCGTTGCAGGAAACAGCTATTATATTGTTTTGTCGCACCGAAATTCATTGAAAACTTGGAGTGCCAATCCAATCGCATTTACAGCCAATACGACTTACTCATTTATCACTTCTGCGTCACAGGCTTATGGTTCAAATCAAACTGATGTTTCAGGAACCGGAGTATATGCGATTTATAATGGTGATGTGAATCAGGATGATGTAGTAGATGGTTTGGATTTTAGTGATTGGGAAACAGACAATAACAATTTCGCCGGAGGATTTGTGGGAACTGATTTTAATGGAGATGGTATTGTAGATGGATTAGACTTCTTAATCTGGGAACCAAACAACAATAATTTTGTGGGGGCCATATTGCCTTAAAATAAGCAGATTTCTTTTTAATAAATGGCCGGCAGGGATTTTTCTTTGCCGGCTTTTTTTATGTTCATCTTGGCGATATAGGACGTATTCATTCAGTCGCCCATCAAAAAATAAAAAAACGAAAGGTCCTTGATTCTTCTTTGGCTCTTACAATTTTTCTCTCCGGAAATAAAGGCTCAGAAATGGCTTGATACCCTGTATCAGGTACAGAAAATTGAAAATGTGGTTCATAGTTCAGATGTTGATTTCGCCGGAAATTTGAGTGAGCTAAAAATGAACATTTTTCTGCCCATCAATGACACTCCGCCTTCATGCGGCAGACCTTTTTGATAGCAGTACATGGAGGTCCTTTTTTGGCTGAAAAAAAGGATGCGGATGCACCGGCCAAACAACTTGCTCTAAGTTGTTATACCACTGCATCAGTCAATTAGCGTTTGAGACCATTGCAAAAGTCATTTGGCAAAAAAGTTCAAGGCTTTTTGAATTTTTA
>DAIRSC010000400.1:0-1899 GCA_036804585.1 Chitinophagaceae bacterium | reverse complement strand
GAAATTGTAACTTTTACGGAATCCAAAAGGAATAAGATTCAGACGCATTTCCCAGCAATGCAAATCGCGATAAATATCAAATGAAGTAAAACTAATTTGTTTCAGAGCAAAATCATAACCACTGCGTATGCCTATTTTCCATTTGGGTGTGAGATTTACATCTCCGAAAAAATTCATGTCTTGTGTGTAAGTCACCGTATCCTTTTGACGATTCACGACAAAGCGTTTATTGACTGATACATTATAATTCAGGTTCAAACTCCAGGGAATATTAAAATCTGCATAGGCGGCAAAATTTTGTCCGATTGCCCTGGATTGTTCTTCGTTCGGATTGACGGCGTTGTTTCTTTTTTTCAATGGCAAACCCCCTCCAACAGACAGGTTTGCTGTTTCGAAACGCAACAAACCGGATTTATTCTGAATCAGGTATTCAGGCGTACGTAAGCCGGTTACTTTATTAATCATATACGGACTATATACCATTCCACCGGATAGGTTAATGGTTTCGAATAAGGTTGTACGATAGGTAAAATTAACATTGCTCCATCGGAAAGAATCCACGGCCAGATTGTAAAAAGAGCTGATATTAAACCCATCAATCAAATTCAGTTTTCGGGTCTGATTTATGGTGTCTTTTTTACTGCGAATTTTCATCTGCAAGGTATTACCTATATTAAGACCAATTCCTCCAAGCTTTCCATCGCGAGGAAATCCAAATAATGCACCATCGAAGTAAGATAATCGAGAATTGGTAAAATTACGGTCTGTAAATGAGTTGTAATAGTAGTTAAAAAATGGGCTGCCAAAATCGGGTCGGTAATTCAAACTAATTGACGGGGTAAGAACATGCCTTATACCTTTGATGGCTCCAGATTTAAATATCTTCGTTCCATACACGCGTGTAGACAATGAAGCACTTGCATCAAATTCGCGTGCTGTAAAAAATCCTACTTCCTTGGTGGTATCCAGTTTATCTGTTTCGAAATTGTATTGTTTGAAGTTCTTTTGAGTGTACCAGAATTCATTGTAGTTCACATTGAACGACAGGTTCATATACTTCAATACATTATATGAAGCCTGCACCGGTACCCGATGTTGAATGCCATTTTGGAAGTCGGAAAACTTCAGATTATTAATATTAAAAACAGAATCATAAAAATCGAGCCGATTCAGAACAGACAACTGATAATTCGCAGTAATTTTTTCATACCATCTGGGTTTGATAATATCCTTACGCCATTGAAACGGAAAAATCTGATTCACCGAAAAATTTAATTCCGGCAAAGCCAGTTGCACCAAACGAGTGCCAGTATTTTGGTTGTGACGTAAAGCTGCCGAAAAATTAAAAGGTTTGTTTTTCCAGGTTTTGGTATAAGAAATCGATGAGGAGAAATTATTGTTCAGATAAAGATTGGCATCGTAAGAATTATTCACCTGATACTTACTACTGCCGATGTTGACATTGGCAGAGAATGTGCTTCCGGGTATCACGTTAGAATTGATACTGTGATTCCACACCAGCCAAAAATTCCGGTTGCTTTGGTTACCCGGCTCGTAGGTTTCACCAATTTTGTTATAGGCATAATTGAATTAAAAAGAACCATTGAATCGGTACCGGTACATGTAAGTACTCACAAAACCGGCCCTCCATGTTCCTAATGCATAAATATCAGCAAGTGCGAGCAAATCGAGATGCTCGTTGATGGCAAAATAATACCCCCCTTCACGCAATCCAAATCCAAGGTTTTCGCTCATATCATAGGTAGGCAGTTTAAACCCGCTGCGTTGCCCTTGCTTTAAAGTAAACAAACAAAAAGGCAGATAAAAGGGAGTTGAGATTTCATCAATCAACTAATTGGCCGAACCGGATACGGCTACATTATTGGGAATGATTTTAAT
>DAIRSC010000399.1:0-1901 GCA_036804585.1 Chitinophagaceae bacterium | reverse complement strand
GTCTCAGAAAAAAGAATATTAAAAGAAAAATATTATTTTGTAACGGACTCTTTGTTGTTAGAGCATCACCGGCAACAAAATTTGCAATCCTTGCTGCAGCAAAATAGTCAGGCTTTTATTAAAAATTATGGCCCGGGTGGATTGAGCACCATCAGCTTACGAGGAGGCAGTGCCGCACAAACACAGATCAAATGGCAGGACATTTCACTAAACAGTGCACTGACCGGATTGGCGGATCTTAGTTCAATTCCTGTAAATTTATTCAATCAAATTCGCATACAGTATAACGATATTTCAGAAGCAGGAATTGGTGGGGCTGTTATTCTTTCCAATATAAACCAATACGCGCCCAAACATATATCCGCGAGTATGGGCTGGGAATCGCTCAATAATCAATATTACAACCTGGATCTGCGTTTGGGGAATAAAAAATTCCATCATCAAACCCGTTTGTTTCGAATTCAGCAACAAAATCAATTTAGGTTTTATCATCCCGAAAAAGACAGTCTTTTGCCACTTGAACATGCCCGAAATGTGATCAATGGTCTGATGCATGATAGCTACTTTAATATCAATGATTTTCATCAAATAGGCATTCATATCTGGTTACAAGAGCAGCGTCGGCAAATACCGGCGGCCTACTTCGAACAATTTAGCAGTAAAAAAGAGGACATACAGACACAGCGCTTTGTGTTGCGATATCAATGCCGATTCAGACGATTTCAGCAAAAGATATCATTGGGCTATTTTCGCGAAGCATATCAATATCAGGATTCACTCATACAGTTTATGAATCAAAGTGGTGCCCATCAGATTCCTTTGAATATAAAAATCAAACATTGGGGCAAAAAGAATTTTCATTATACCCTCTCTTCTGAAAATCTGATGAGTTTTTTAATCGATCGAAAGGAAACTTCCCTGCGAAGACATCATATTTCACTGGGTTTAAACCATACCCGTCTTTTACCAAATTTAGAGGTTGAAGCGATGATTCGAAAAGAGTGGACAAACCTGTTTGAGTTACCTTGGATGTATCAGGCCAAACTGACTTACAAACTCCCATTACAATCACAAATGTTTATCAGTTACGGTCAAAATAGTCGAACACCCACTTTAAATGAATTGTATTTTATACCTGGGGGAAATCCGAATTTAAAACCTGAAATAAGCAAGGCCCTTGAGTTAGGCATCCGGACTGAACAAGTTCAAAAAAAATACCAACTTACCTTATCATCTATCCTCTACCACAAAAAAGTGAGCGACTGGATTGTCTGGTACGGAGGTGCCATTTTAACGCCCCACAATATTCAGGAAGTTTGGTCAAGAGGTAGTGAAACAGAACTTCAATTAAATATCCCAATCAAGTCTGAAGATATTTCAAAAAGACTATTTTGGGTCACCCAAATATTTCATAGCTACCAACTTTCAACAAGCACAAAAGGGGCATTCATAAACGATCCGTCTTTAGGAAAACAAATTCCTTATGTACCAAGATACCAAACCCGTGGATCATTTGGCTTAAATCATACCCACTGGTCGGTTTTATACCAATTTAGTTATACCGGCTATCGCTTTGTAACCACCGATGAAAGTCAATACTTAATACCCTATTCCATTTCATCGATATCTGCCCTCTATCGTCTCAACTTTTCAGGATGGCATATTCATCTGAACGCCCGGGCAAATAATTTATTTAACCGTCAATATGAAGGTATTGTGGGTCGGGTCATGCCGGGCAGGTACTTTGAAATCGGAATGCAGTTGAGTTGGCGAAAGAAAGAAATGCCGAGCTATCATTAAAAAATATGAGACCATTGCAAAAGTCATTTGGCAAAAAAGTTCAAGGCTTTTTGAATTTTTAAGTAGGGTCTGCTGATTAACGTGAAAATAGTTGATTCCAG
>DAIRSC010000398.1:0-1907 GCA_036804585.1 Chitinophagaceae bacterium | reverse complement strand
CGCACCAGATAGAAGGGCTCAGGGAGTTCAAAAGAAATCCATTCATTCAAATTTCCCCAATCGTAATATCCAATACTTATCAAACCGGGTAACATGAGAAAATCTTGTTTCCCATTTTTGTTGTAAGAAAAGAAATGCTGCGTTGTTCTATCTTTCTCAACCCGCACACAGGAAATACGTTCCATATCGGGAGTGAGTTTAGGCGAATACTCAGCTTCTTTTGTTTTGGTAATTCGTTTGCTCTTTTTCTTTTTAAAATCATAATAAAAAATTTCTGTATTCACTGTATCTATGGAACGTACATAAAACATACCACTGCCATCCGGCAGAAACCAGGGCTGGTTATTATATCCTTTTCTTGATCCGATTATTCGGGGTGCACTCAATGTCATGCCACGATGATTTCGCTGTATCTCAAAAAGATAAATACTTGTTTCGGGTAATTGCGACCAGCCCTTGTAATCCTGCAAGAACAAAGTAAAAAAAAGAAATAAAATGCATCGCATCATTTTAATCAATTTTATTTATATGAAGAGGAGTAAAGTTGAATTTTTCTGAGCTAAACAAACCCTTGTCACTCAGTTTCAATTCCGGAATCACCAAAAGAGCCATAAAGGATAAAGTCATGAATGGCGCTCTTAAAGTAGAACCCAATTGACAAGCCGCCTCATGTAATTGCGTATACACCCGGGCAACTTCATCCGCAGTTTGTAAACTCATCAGTCCTGCCACCGGTAATGGTAAAATCAAATCGTGTTCATCACTGCAAACCGCAATACCTCCTTGATGTTTGATCAACAAATCAATAGCCTTCACCAAGTATTGATCTTCTACACCAACTGCAATAATATTATGACTATCATGCGCAACCGTACTGGCAATAGCACCCTTTTTCAATTGAAAATTCTTCACAAATGCCTTAGCAGTGGGCGCTTCGTGATAACGGTTTACAACAACTATTTTCAAAATATCATTTTCCGTATCCGAAATAATCAAGCCCTCTTTCACTTTAGGGGGAAGGAGCAGATCATTGGTAATCAATTGCCCATCCAGAGCCTGGATCACATGTATTTGATGAAGGTCTTCCTTTGCGTGCACCTGAAGTGTTTCTGCATCAAAAGAAATAATTCCAAATTGATTGATAGGATGATGGGTGATGCTGGGCAATTGTACTTCCCCCCGATCGAATACAGCTTGACCATCAATGACTGTTTGAACCACTTCAAAATTTTTCAAATCTTTGACCACGATAAAATCTGCCGAATCACCCTGTTTCAACAAGCCTGAACGCATCTTGTAGTGCTTTACTGGATTTACACAGGCCGCTTTCAAAACTTTAAACACATCAATTCCGCGAGACACCGCCCGAATAACATGCTGATTGATATGATGTAATACCAATTCATCCGGATGTTTATCATCACAACAAAACATGATTTCATTTTCATATTCATGCAATAAATCAATCAGGGCATCAAAATTTCGCGCAGCACTCCCCTCCCGAATCAGAATTTTCATCCCCGCTTTTAATTTACCCAAGGCCTCGTCAATCGTGAAACATTCATGATCAGTGGTAATTCCGGCAGATATATAACGAATGGAATCTTCGCCCATCAGACCTGGCGCATGACCATCGATGGGTTTCCCGGCTTTCTTTGCGAAATCAATTTTCTGCATCACTTCTTCATCCTTCAGAAGTACTCCCGGATAATTCATCATTTCTGAGAGGTAATAAATATCCGGCCGGCACAAAAGTTCATTCACTTCCCCGGGATCAATTGTTGCACCTGCAGTTTCGAATTGGGTGGCGGGCACACAAGATGGGGCGCCAAAATGAAATTTAAAAGGTGTTTGTGCTGCATTGTCTTACATGTAAAGCACCCCATTTATTCCACAAACATTTGCTA
>DAIRSC010000397.1:0-1909 GCA_036804585.1 Chitinophagaceae bacterium | reverse complement strand
ATTATAAGTTGTTCTACTCAGCCTGGTTTGTAAAAGGTATTGAACTTTTTGCAGTATTGCAGCGCAACTATCTTTTCACTTTGCGTTTAACCGGGGCTTTTTTTACCGATTTCTTTTCAAGAGGAGCCGGTTTTTGATAATTACCGGTCATCAAATCCATTATTTTTTGTTGAATTTCAGGTGAAAAAGGATTCCCCTGATAATCAAAAGAAGTTAAACGAGATAAATCGGCAAGCTCAATAGGGACATCGGTCAATTGATTGTTCATGATGTTCAACTTATTCAAACCACTCATCATGGAGATTTCTCCTGGCAGCGCCTCAATTTTATTGTTGCTCAAATCTAAATTTTCAAGACGAGTCAAAGCCGTTAAAACCATCGGAAACTCCACAAACCCATTGTTTGCTGCAACAAAATTGCGGAGGCTTTTCAGATTCGAAAATGAGGTTGGCAAATCGTAAATTTTATTCCCGGGACTGCTGTTTTCACCAATTACCAATGTTTCCAATTTAGTCAGATAACCAATTTCAGCAGGTAAAAAATGTAAGTTATTATTGGAAAGATTCAACTCTCTTAAGTTTTTTAGAAAACGAATATCAGCCGGTACAAAGTTCAAATTACACCCACTTAAATCAAGGTTGGTGATATTTCGCATTTGACGAATCAACTGGATCAGATGCTTGGGATCTTTCACTTGATTGCCACTAAAACGAAAACTGGTCAACGCTTGCAAACTATTGATTTCGTTCGGTAAAAAAGTAATAGGATTACCCGTGATATCAATCTCTTCCAAATTTTTACAATTCGAAATTGCGGTTGGCAAGGTATTAAGTTTATTATTGCGTAAAATGAGTCGGCGTAAATTTTTCATTTCGCCAATAGTAGAAGGAATAGTACTCAGATTATTATTCGACAAATCCAGCACTTCAATATGCTCGAGTAAATAAATATCTATAGGAATAGAACTGATATTGGTATTTTGTAAAGTGAGCTCTTTCAGATTAGGATAACGAAAAACTTCTTTAGGGAAAATCTTAAATGGCTGACTGCTCATCCTCAGCAGATACACACAATTGTTATCATATGCTGCCGGAGGTAATTTGTCAAATACCTTGTCAGGATCACACGGATTAGCTAAAGGATAATAGTTCTGTGCTTGGATGGCCATCGAACACACCAATATTGCCATACTGAGAATCAACTTCTTCATATTTTTCTGGAAATAAATTTGGCTCTAAAAATAGGGCCTTTTTATTCAAAAACATAATTTTTAGCCAAATCACCCTTGAATAGCCAGTAATCATTTTCTAATTTGAATATTTTCGCGTCCTTTGATGGTTTCAATATGCAGAAAATAGATGCCAGACCGTAGCTCGCTTCAATCAAGCCAACATTTGGAGGAATTGGCCTGTTGTTGGATCATTTTCCACCCCCTTTTCAGGTATTGCCATTCCCTCCTTCAACAGTTCCCAGATCCAGACGTTGCAATTGCATCGAAGCAATAGATGTGTCCATGGAAGGCGTTTGAATGCATTGATTTTCATAAACGGCATTTGGTGCAATGGCATCAGGTAAGGCCACCCGGCCTCCAAGGGTTTTTTCAGGAGGGTCATCTAAAAATGCTGCTTGCATAACAGTGATTCCGCCGTCACTCTTGCCGACTAAAAAAAATTTCTTGGATCAATTTGATAATTCTGCGACTATTTAGGGGCAGCTGTTTAATGAGAAAGTAATTGATATCAGTACGAGACCAATGCAAAACGATCAAAAACCATTGGCTAAGTCATTTGGCTTCAAATTTCTGCGTTACCTTGAATTTTTAACGATATCATGATCAACAAGATAACTCAATACTTAGGGTCTGCTGATTAACGTGAAAATAGTTGATTCCAGTACATGATGGAGTAAT
>DAIRSC010000396.1:0-1910 GCA_036804585.1 Chitinophagaceae bacterium | reverse complement strand
GCAGTTTTTTTCTGATTTTCACTTCTCACATGCATCTTCAAATTCAGCGTCATCGTCCAAGGGCTGTACCGCTGTACTACCCCTCGAACGCTTCTTTGAATTTGAAGCGCCTATGAGATAATCAGCAAGCCCTAAATACTTTTGTAACGCCCCAAAAACCTGGCTTTATAATAGTTCATAACAACCGATGGTGGGCGGATTTAAACGGCTAACATCATCCAAATCATCAATCACTGTGGGTATATTTACACCCATCCCCTTTAATGGTGAAGAAGATTGCAAATGAAAATCCCATTTGCTATAATTCACAAAACTACTCGTTGGACTGAGCAAGGAATTCACGGAATTGACTATCCCATTGGCGAACCCACTATTCCTTTTGATTGCACAATTTTTAATACTGACATTATATGCCCAGGCACCTTTGTTGGCAAATACGGCTTCATCATCCAATGAACCATCAATGATACAATTGGTAAATGAGGCATTGAGAGGAGCACCGGTAAACCCTGTCAAACTCGTATCGCGATAGTTTAGAACCACCACTGCCGGCTGTTGTGAATGGTTGATGCCTAAACCACCAAATGTTGCAATCGTACTGGCATTGAATTCGTAATTTCCTCCTTCTATGATGGCGATATTTTGAAGTCCACAAGTATGTACCAAACAATTATTCATGCGTACCCAGGAATTAAAGGCCAGTATACCATAACCGGCAGAATTTGCAATCACACATTTGTTTAATTCCACCATTGGACCACCCAATGCAGACCATGGAGGTTGTACATAAATACTGGCATCCGTGAGCCCTCCATTTTTGATGATACAATAATTCAGGGTACTACCCTGGGAACTGCTTAAAAAATGAAGACCTCTCCACTCACCCGGAAAATCACGATTGCCGAAATAATCTCTATCCAATCGGTCGCCCTGAAAAATAACGCTATCGGTTTTTGTGCCAAATACACGCAAGGTTCCGGCAACATATAATTTCGAATCCTGATGCATGTATATCCTGCAACCTTTTTGAATGGTAAGTGTTTCTGCACTATCGACCAAAGCTGAATGTATAATCACATAAGGTTTATCGTTCACCCATGTTTGTGAACTTAAAACACTATCTGTGATATAATGTGCATCCTGACCATAGGCTTCTAATTGCACTTCGGATATATTGCCGTTCAGGGTGAATTGCACTTTTTCCTGAACGAGGAATGGCAGTGTACCGCTTGTTGGATCAATGGTTAGTGCAACAAAAACATAAATACTGTCGTTGGCTGCCAATTTGATATCACTGATTTGTTTTACCGGTTCACCATCAATATTCATCCGAAAAGCTGAACCGGCACCACCAGCTAAACGTATATCCGAGATAATGATAGCCTGATTATTGGTATTATAAACCTTAAACGATCTCGTTACCGAGCCCAGGGTTGTGAAAACCGTATCAAATTTTAGTGTATCCGTTGAAAACGCGAGGTTGCCCCCGTTTGAAAGTATTTTTTGTTTACTACAGGAGAATAAAAAGGATAACAGCCCACATATAATCAAAGCAATCCAGATGGGTGCCTTTTGGAAAAATTTAAGATGTTGAAGCATTCTGTCAAAAATAACGAAAGAAACGCTATTCTATTGCAAAGGCAAGGGTAAGAATACTGATTTCGACATTGTGTTTTTTCAAAAATGCGATTCCACAGGATTCCAGGGTTGATCCCGTCGTAAATACGTCATCCACCAAAGCAATATGTGCGCCTTTTAATCCACTCCAATCGATAACCTCAAAAGCGTCCTTGACATTTTCAAATCTTTCCTCCCGGTTTTTATGCGTTTGTGTAGAGGTATCTCTGGTTCGAATGAGCGCTTTCATATTTACCGGAGTTCCCATGGCTTTTCTCAATCCTTTGGCAATC
>DAIRSC010000395.1:0-1913 GCA_036804585.1 Chitinophagaceae bacterium | reverse complement strand
TAAACAAGACAGTTCATACATGGCATTTGGATATGTGGAATTACATGTACCTGATGAGTATAAAGTGATTGCCGAAAACCTGCTGTACATTAATCTTCAACAAAATTGATGAGGCCATGGCATTGAACGTTCAAACCTTTCTCACGCGTTTAGGCAGTGCGGCATTATTCAGTGCGATGATGTTGGGATGTATGCTTTGGCATGAAGCTGCTTTTGTTTTGCTTTTTGCCCTGATTTGTTTTTTGTGTTTACGTGAATTTATTCCGATTGTTGAAAAAATTGTGGGCATTCGCTTTCATGGAAAAGAGAAATTTAGTTTTATGGGTTTGGGTATGGCTTTGTATTTGTTCACCATATCGCTGCCTATTCAGACATGCCCCAATATCCTTGCTCAGTTGTTGAGTGAGTGGATGTTGTTTTATGGTTTAGGTATGGGCATCGGGTTTTTAATATTTTTCTTCAGTGGTAAGCGCACTCCCGGCTCGGTGGTGCTCTTGAGTGGCCTGGGTTATATTCCACTGGCGCTCGGGCTTTTGGTGCAAATGCGATTTCAAAGTTTGTTGCTTCCGCTGATCCTGGTGCTGTTTATTTGGATGAATGATACCATGGCCTATCTGAGTGGTTCATTTGTTGGCAAAACCCCATTTTTTCCGACGATATCACCCAAGAAAACGGTAGAAGGTACCATAGGCGGTATTTTATTTACCATGGCATTTGCAGCAATATGGGGGTATTTTGTACACTGGTTTCCGATGTGGCATTGGGTAGGATTGGCCCTCATAGCTTCCCTGCTCGGTACCCTGGGCGATTTGGCGGAATCAAAATTAAAACGGATGGCCGGGATTAAGGATTCCGGACAAATCATGCCGGGTCATGGTGGTGCATTGGATCGTTTTGATTCCTTATTGCTGGCTGCTCCGGTTGCTTTTCTGTTTGCATTGTTTTTTATACAATGTTATCCTTATCGGGTATTTTAAATGGGGCTGCTGCTGATCTCACCGGCGTTTCAAATTCAAGAAAGCGATCATAGGATAGCACCTTACGTACGGGGAAGCCCTTAAGCGATGACGCCATAGTTGAAGATGCATGTGAGCAGTGAAAATCAGAAAAAAAATGCAAGCTTATTGAGGTGATATGAAAAATTATTGTGCATCTAAATGAACGAAAATTACTCCATCATGTACCGGAATCAACTATTTTCACGTTAATCAGCAAGCCCTATCTACCAATTCACATTGGCATCATTTGAGACCATTGCAAATGACAGCCATTTATTTTTGATCGTTTTGCAACGGTCTCAATTCGGGGTTACTGAGCCAATCCTCTAAAGGCTATGTTTACAGTAGCTAAGTGTCTTGCTACTGAAAATGTCCGGTAAAAGAAGCGAACCCGATGAACGGCCCCACGATTGCAGCGATAGCTCCCTGAAGCTTTAGCGAAAGGGACTACAAGCGGAAAGCGTGTGCGGAGATTCATGAATGATCGAATGATGATGGGCCCCGGAATAGATCACTTCGATAAAGCTTTACGTGCTTTGTGTATATACTGCATGTGAAATTGCCGATTTTGTTTGGGGATGAGATCGCGCTGATCCAACACTTCGGTCCAAATTTTTTGAGCTTCCTGATTACGACCGAGCTTTTGATAGACCATGCCCAGGTAATACATGGCATCGACCGTTTTGTGAAAACGCACATGGTTTTGCAGGGTTTTTTCTGCGTTGGAAAAATCGCCTGATTCGAGATATGCGATACCGAGCCACAATTCATCGTCGGGGCGAATGAGGCCCTGGGGGCTTAAAGAACGTGCTTTTTGCAGATACTGAATGGTTTGAGGGAATTGGTCTTGCAGAAAATACAAACGACCCAATTGAAGAATCTCCTACAAATCTTCGGCATACATGCCCTGCAATG
>DAIRSC010000394.1:0-1922 GCA_036804585.1 Chitinophagaceae bacterium | reverse complement strand
TTTCACTTCTCACATGCATCTTCAAATTCCGCGTCATCGTCCAAGGGCTGTACCGCAGTGCTATCCCTCGAACGCTTCCTTGAATTTGAAGCGCCTATGAGATAATCAGCAGTCCCTGCTTAAAAATTTTAAAAGCCTTGAACTTTTTTGCCAAATGACTTTTGCAATGGTCTCGAAATCTCACCGGCGGTTATGAAGTCAATCAATTCAGTATTAAAAAGAAGATAAAGTCATTACATCTATTAATAACATCATTGGTTCGGATGTGATGATTCTGGAAACGCCGACACTCAATTAGTGTGCGAAAATTGAAACACTGAAATACGAATACATCATTGAATCAGGTGGTTTTAGGTTGTTTCTGTTAATGATGTTACCCGATGTGAATTCTATCTTTAAGTTTAGAATCCGGAACTAAACATTGCTCTGTCTTACCCCAAATTCGATTTCGATTTCTGGCAATTAATCGATAAAATAAATTTCTAAACCAAGCGGGCAGAATCCGAAACAGAGTCAATAAACGATATCGAGGTATTTTTGAAACGATTTCCAGGAAAGCATTTGATTCAAAATAAACGCCATTGTCACTCAATAAACAAACCGAGTCTGGGATGGATTCGAGTGAATATCCCTGCTCAGATAATTTTATTTTTGCATATTCACTTTCTAAAGTTGCGAATTCGAATAAGCCCGCCCGGTCATTTCGGATGATCCACAAAATACTTTTGTTACAAAGCATACAACGTCCGTCAAACAGAATCAACTGCATGACTTATGCCAAATCCGGGTAAGCGTGAATGGACTGTGCTGTTTTTTCACTGACCGGAACAACAGGCAGGCGAAACTGATTTTGGCAGATTCCTTTTTTGTTCAGGAAAGCTTTGACACCTGCAGGATTACCTTCCGCAAAAAGCAAGGTTATCCCGTCTAATAATTGATATTGTAATTTTCTGGCTTCTGCAAATTGTTGATTCAAACTGAATCGAACCATGTCTGTAAACGTGCGGGTGAAACAATTGGCTGCCACTGAAATAACGCCATCAAATCCACAAGCAATTTGCGCCATGCTTAAGTCATCATCTCCACTTAGTATCGTAAAATTAGCCGGACAATTTTTTACCAATTCCATACTTTGCCCCATTTGCCCGCAAGCCTCTTTAATTCCAATGATTTGTTCACATTCATGGGCCAAACGAATTGTCAGTTCGCTGCCCATATTGCTTCCTGTGCGGCTTGGTACGTTATACAAAATGATGGGTTTCGGTGCATGATCATTGAGGAGTTTAAAATGAGCATAAATACCTTGTTGAGTTGGTTTATTGTAATAAGGTGAAACGCTCAGAATGGCATCGACATCATCCAATGCATAGTTTTCAAACTGATTTAAAACTTCGCTTGTATTGTTTCCACCAATTCCACATACCAATGGCAAACGTTTTTGATTTACTTCTACTACAAATCGCAACACTTCTTTTTTTTCTTCATCATTCAATGTGGGTGTTTCAGCAGTGGTGCCTAATGCGACCAGAAATTCAACACCACCTGCAATCACATGTTCGATGAGTTTTCGTAATGATTCGAAATCAATTTTTCCTTCGGAGTCAAAAGGGGTGACCAGGGCTACCCCGGTCCCTCTAAAACGTTTTGCGTTCATGGGGTTTAAGTTTTAAAGTTTCATTGATCTGCTGAATGAGTTCTTCAAGCTGTCCGGCTTTACAGGGTATCAGCAGATCGGCACATTTTGTAAAGGTGATGATATAAGGAGCCACTCTGCATTTTGCGTACGACATTAGGGAGACATATTGAAAGGGTAAACATTCGCGAAAGTATAAATTCAGTAAGAGATCATATTTTTTTACAATCACCCGATCTGTTTTTGGGCTATGTGTCAGCTGCGTTTTTTAATCCAAATCTTCTGGGGT
>DAIRSC010000393.1:0-1944 GCA_036804585.1 Chitinophagaceae bacterium | reverse complement strand
AATGAAGTTCGGATAATAAAATTCAAACACTAATCCCAAATTATAACCATAATCCAAAGGCTTTACTTTGAGCGGTTCGTCGGGACGTTTTGAACGCGAGTTGGCATTAAAGTCATAATCAATTTTTCCTCCGGCACAAACATAAAAACGAAAATTGGTTTGTCTGTCGGATTTGAACTTGAACTCAATCGGCATACTGAAAAGGATACTTTCGAAGCTTGTATTAATTACTGAATCTTTCCGCAATTGATAACGCAGAGCTTGTTCACGCAGTACAAAGGACGGTATGGCACGAAGATCAACAAAACTCCCTAAACGAAGGTTACCCAGGATGCCTAAATGAAAACCGGGTTTCCAGTATGGGGTAATATTCATAACCGTATCGTAATCAATAAAATATTTGGATTGCTCCAAATGATATTGCGAGAAATTTAATCCCACAGAAATCCCAAAATAATATGGTTTGGTATCATGTTCCGGATTGTTCATTTTTTCCTCCTGGGCATTTGCCCAAAAAGTGATCATCAGGAAAAAGACACTTAAGCAGACTTTTGCGCCAGATAAATAGTTGCTATGCCGAAGCTTAATGGTTTGCATTCAATATGATTAAATCCAGTTCCTTGCAATATTACACACATTTCCTCACCTTCCGGAAAAACGGCCACGGAATTTGGTAAATAGGTATATGCCTTTTGATCCCGGCTGAATAATTTCCCTATAAAAGGTGTTATATAACGAAAGTAAAAGTGATAAAATTGTTTAATCGGAAAGACTTTAACTTTAGAAAACTCCAAAATCACCAAAGGTGCACCCGGCTTTAAAACACGATAAAGTTCATCGAGTCCTTTTTGCAGATTTTCAAAATTGCGCACTCCAAAAGCTACAGTTACCGCATCAAAATGATTGGAATCAAAAGGTAGATTTTCACTATCTCCTTTCACCAGTTCGATGAGGCCATCCAGTCCATTGGTTTCAATTTTTTGTTGACCAACAGCCAACATTTGTGCGGAAAGATCCAACCCGATGATTTTTGTGGGACTTAAACGCTGCAGGGCAATGGCTAAATCGGCTGTTCCGGTTGCAACATCCAAAATGACTTTTGGTTGATGTTTTTTTAGTGATTGAATCACTTTACGACGCCAAAGCACATCAATTCTCAAACTGAGTACCCGGTTAATCAGATCATAGCGTGAAGCAATGCCATCAAACATTTGCTCAACTTGCTTCTTTTTCGCCAGAGAAGAATTCTGATCCGGAACAACTGTGGTACCCATCTCGTAAAGATAACTCCGGAGTTTTGGATGATCCATTTTTTTTTATTTTCCGGATTAATGGCAATTTCTATAACCTATTAGAACAAGGAAGATTCAAGGCCTTCGATGCCCGTTTCGGTATTACCTTTGCCGCTATGGAAGTGAAACATGCTGCATACATCATCAGCAACGAGGAGATTGCCATAAGCAAAACAACCAATAACCCCGAAATCGCATTTATTGGACGCAGTAATGTTGGAAAATCTTCACTGATCAATATGTTGAGTAATAAAAAAGAACTCGCTAAGGTTTCATCGACACCCGGGAAAACCCAATTGATTAATCATTTTTTAATCAATAAAGACATGTATTGGGTGGATTTACCGGGATATGGATTCGCTAAAGTTTCGCAACAAAAAAGGCATGCCTGGACCAAAATGATTTGGAACTATGTTGAAAAACGTGAAAATCTGCTCACCTTATTTGTACTCATCGATGGAAGGCATACACCACAAAAACCCGATTTGGATTTTATCAATAAATTGGGTCAGAAAGGCGTTCCATTCACTTTGCTCTTTACCAAAGCAGATAAGGAAACACAGAAAGAGGTGAGTAAAAATGTGCAGCTTTTTAAACAAACACTCCTGCACCAATGGGTAAGCCTGACACCAATTTTTATAAACTCTTCCGT
>DAIRSC010000392.1:0-1946 GCA_036804585.1 Chitinophagaceae bacterium | reverse complement strand
TATTTTTTTGCTTCTACATTATTAAATGAGGAGCAGTTGGTGGCAACCGAGGAGTAAGAATTTCAGTGTAAATATTCACCGGATTGTAAAGAATTAGCGTTTATATCTAATCGGAATGTATTAAAAATTTTAAATATTGAATCCGGACAAACGCGAACCATTTTACCTGAGGGGAGAAATTATAGTTATGCAGATGGCGATTGGGATTTTGTTTGGAGTCCTGATAGTCGTAACATTTTATCGGATGACGGAGAAGGAAACTGGTTTACTTCGAATGTTGCATTGATATCTACCGATGAGACCAACACAATTATACACCCGTTTCCAAGTGGTTATGGTCAGGTCAATGTAAAATGGGCAATCGGAAACAAAGCGATGACCTGGTTAAGTGCAAAAAATGGAAGACGAAGTCATGCTTACCAAGGGAGTCGTGAAACAGATATCTTTATTGGATTCTTTGATAATAAGGCATTTGAACGTTACATTTTATCTAAAGAGGAGTTTGCCCTTCTGGAAGAAAAAGAAAAGAAGGAAAAAGAAGAAATGGAAAAGCTGAAGAAAGAGGAAAAAGAAGCTGAAGAAGGGACTCTCAAACAAAAAAATAAGAAAGTTGATAAAAAAGTTTCTGATAGTTTAGCATTCACACTTGAAACGGATCAGTTTAAAGAAAGGATACGAAGAGTAACAATAAACAGTTGCAGCATCAGCGATTATGTTGTGAATCCTGAGGGCACAAAGGTTTACTATTTGGCCGCTTTTGAAAAGGGATTTGATTTATGGGTTACAGAAACAAGAACCAAAGAAACAAAAATTTTGGCCAAGCTTGGAGCGGGGGGAGCCGGCATACAAATGAGCAAGGATGGGAAAACCCTCATTGTGATCAAAGACGGGAAATTGAGTAAAATTGATGAAAATGGTAAAATTGATCCAATTCTGGTGAGTGGAGAAATGGTACTGAATCCTGCTGCCGAAAGAGCATATATTCTGGAACATGCATGGCGTCAGGTGGCAGATAAATTTTACGATCCCAAATTACATGGTATAGATTGGAATATGCTCTATTCCAACTATAAAGCATTTTTACCCCATGTCAATAATAATTACGATTTTCAGGATTTGTTGAGTGAGTTTTTAGGCGAATTAAATGCATCGCATACCGGCGGCCGATATTCACCTCAAGCAGAAAATGGAGATGAAACAGCTTCATTGGGTTTGCTTTTTGATGAAACTCATACCGGCAAAGGACTATTGGTTACCGAAATTTTGCAGGAAGGTCCATTCGATAAAATAACCACTTATTTAAAACCTGGGTTCATTATTGAAAAGATTGACGGCATTGAGATTACAGATGACATGGATTGGACAAAACTCCTGAATCGCAAAGCAGGAAAAAATACACTGATTACATTTAGTGACCCCGAAACTCCGACACAATTAGACGAAGTAGTTAAACCAATTTCTTTTGGCGCTGAAGGTGGATTGATGTATCGTCGATGGATTTCCCGAATGAAATCAGAAGTTGATCGTTTGAGTCAGGGCCAAATTGGTTACGTTCATGTTCAAGGCATGAATGATGGTAGTTACAGAGATGTTTTCGACGAAGTGTTTGGTGAAAACTATGAAAAAAAGGCCCTGATCGTAGATACTCGGTTTAACGGAGGCGGATGGTTACACGATGATTTAAAAACATTATTATCCGGAGTAAGGTATTTGGATTTTGCGCCACAAGGAAATCGACTGAAAGATGGGGAACCTATGGGTCGATGGACTAAACCTAGTTGTGTCGTGATGAGCGAAGGCAACTATAGTGACGCTTTTATTTTCCCATATGTTTACAAGCAAGCCGGAATCGGTAAAACATTAGGTAAGGCTGTACCAGGTTCCGGATCTGCCGTGTGGTGGGATACTCTAATCGATCCGACGATTGTATTCGGGATACCGATGAT
>DAIRSC010000391.1:0-1949 GCA_036804585.1 Chitinophagaceae bacterium | reverse complement strand
CCGTGCTTCTCCCAAAGTGCAAAGTGCCTTACTGGAATGTATGGCTGAAAACCACACCACCATGGGCGACACAACCTACAAATTGGATAAGTAGCTTTTTACCATCTCAACACAAAATCCTATCGAAATGGAAGGAACCTATCCCCTTCCTGCAGCGCAATTAGATCGATTTTTCATGAAAATCTATTTTGGTTATGTGGATGAACAAACGGAATTAGATATTTATAAAAACTATCTGCATATCAGTCAAAACCTGGATAAAATTCGACAGGTACTTAGTCTGCAGGAGGTGATGAGTCTTCAGGAAGAGGCAGGCAAAGTACATGTACATGAAGAAATTGTTCAGGCGGTTTCGAATATCATACGAGGTACCCGTGCTCATGAAAATATCAGTTTAGGGGCTTCCACCAGAAGTGGTATCACGTTTTTAAAATGCCTGAAAGCCTACGCCTTCGTAAATGGAAGAAGATTCATTCTGGAAGATGATGTGAAAGATATTGCCAACGCAGTTATCGAACATCGTTTAATCTTCAAAAATAAAGAGGGAAAAAACCCGGCTTTAAACCAACTCTTATAGCGTGACCTGAATCGTTTGTCGAAAATCAAATTGTATTAAAATTTTCTCTTTTTGATTCTTTTTCATCCATATCGTATTTATCAAATCCTTTTTTTAGGATTCATGCTTTGTTTTTGCCATCCGCATTCATTTGCACAAATTAAACAAAGCCTGCGCTATGAGATTGACGCGAAGAGAGGAAATTTAGCCTATACAGCCCGTGAAGCCCTCACCAGTGGCCGAGAGTTTAAGCGCATTGACCCGAGCTATTATGTTGGTTGGATGTTTGAAGGCTGTTACAAATTCGAACATGCTGCCGATTATTTGGGTTATAAATATGCAGCCGAGCAATTAGAAAAGGCCATCCAACTCATGGACAAGGATTTTCGGCAACAAATTCGTACGCGTACCAGTGATGTGCTTACCTTCATTCAACAAATGAAATATCACCGCGATTGGGATTATACTGCTTATGCCTTGATGCAATGTTACAGCAATATGGAAGAGCCGGATAAAGTATGGAGTCATCTACAACGATGTAAAAAAGCAGATTTACAGGACGAACTCTATTTAGATACCTATTGTTATCTATCCTGGACCGTACATCGAAACAGATTTTATACCAGTAACAAATATTATTTCCTCAAAGACAATATTATTGAGAATGAGAAATATGCCAATAAATTGCTGGACAGCATGAGTTTAAAAATTAAGCGGGATGCGAAACTTAACAGATCCATTTTTACTGCTGACTATGAGGCTGAGAAAATGCCTGCGGTATGGCATTATAAATCCATCTTGTATAGCTATCAGCTAAATATGGAATCGGGGGCCTATTACTATGAAAAACTAAAAAATACCCGGTACTTTCCGGCAAACAATTACGCCACTTTTTGCGCTATTCAAGGGAAATTCCGTGAAGCTGAACATTATTACAATATCGCCAAAGAAGACGACCCGGGCGATAAACGCATGAAAGAATCTTACTATTATCTTTCTATCATCAATAAATACAAAGGCGATCCCAAGAAAGGTATTCAGGAATTAAAAACCCTGATCAAAGCCAATGGGTCCACGCCAGGTTATGGATGGTATAATGCTGCTCTTGCCCGCAATTTTATTTATGATGCCCAGTTATCAATTGCCAAACGATATGCCCGGCGCGCAGAAGATTTTAAAGAAATCCATATCGGCACTACCCTCGGACAAAGTCACTACGATTTCACTATTTCACTCATTCAGTTGATGATTAAAATGAAAGAAATTGATGCTTTGAAATTTGAAAATAAAAATTGGTGGTATTCCCCAAGTTCTTTGGGGCGTATCGCTCAATTGACCTTTGAAAAATACGGTATGCAATTTATGATCATCAATCAATTTGCGGCCTATCCTG
>DAIRSC010000390.1:0-1953 GCA_036804585.1 Chitinophagaceae bacterium | reverse complement strand
CATGCTTATTGAAGTGATTTGACAAATTGCCGTGCATTTAAAAAAGCGAAATTCATCCCTGAATGTACTGATATCAAATACTTTCACATTAAATAGCAGCCCCTACATAACTTTTATTACCGGATAAATGAAGAATCAGATTGCTTTACTGCTGCCTTGCTTCTCGGAAACCTAGTTGACTATTTTATTCGCACAACTACTGCTGGCAAAGGCTTCGGGTTTGGCCTTAAATGCAAAACCCATGCCAAGGATGTATCCCGTTGCTTCCCGCAGGGCTTCATTACTTTTGAATTGTGGATTGGTATTGATGTCTGCATGAACCTCCATATCCACATGGTAGGCTGTAAAAAGATCACATAACTCGTAAGCAATCTCAATACTCTTGGCTACTTCCATCAACATTCGTTCCTTGATGGAATAATTAATTTGAGTGCTCTCGTTGAGAATAAACATAAAACCACCCCGGCCTTCCCTCAGATAAACAATGACTGTTGCAAATTCCGTTTCTTGGGCCTTCACTTGTGAATCTGTACCGATACAAACTTTCAAACGATGACCTGCTTCATGTTCGCCAATAATAACCTCTTCAACAGATTGTTTAATTGGTTTGAGGATCATTTCGCCATTAAATTTTCGCCAGATCATATGAAATTTTTCTTGAAAATAAATTTTTTCCGCTTAGGTCGATGTTAAGTTTCAAGGAAATTTAGTACCAAGTATTGCACATACGGTTCAATGTCAATTCGAGACCGTTGCAAAACGATCAAAAATAATTGGCTAAGTCATTTGGCTTCAAATTTCTGCGTTACTTTGAATTTTTAATGATATCATAATCAACAAGTACTACCCCTCGAACGCTTCCTTGAATTTGAAGCGCCTATGAGATAATCAGCAAGCCCTATTTATACCCGAGAATTTTGAGCATACTTTGAAAACTTTGCTCTTTGGCGTATAACCAATCAATCAGTTTACCATTTTTGTCGTACTCGACAATCACATGTTTTGGAGAAGGAATCATGCAATGTTTGATACCGCCATATCCGCTCAACTGATCCTGATAGGCTCCAGTGTGAAAGAATCCAATATAAAGTGGTTCTTGTTTTTGAATAGATTCTGTACCTTTACTTTTAGGGAGAAACACCGCGTTGATATGTTCTTCTGAAGTATAGAAATCATGGCTATCGCATGTTAAACCACCGAGATGTACCTCTTGGTATTCTTCATCCCATTTATTGACGGGCAGCATCAAAAACTTCTCTCCAATACCCCAGGTATCCGGTAAAGTGGTGATGAATGAGGAATCAATCATGTACCAGATTTCACGGTCGTTTTGCATTTTTTCGTCCAGTACCGAATATATAACAGCTCCGGACTCGCCTACTGTAAATGATCCAAATTCCGTATAAATATTGGGCACTTCCACTTTATTCTTTTTACAAACCTTTTTAATGGTCGATAAAATTTCATTGACCATGTAGGTGTAATCAAAATCAAAAGCCAAAGAATGTTTGATCGGGAAACCGCCCCCAATATTCAGACTATCCAATTCAGGTGCAATCTTTTTAAGCTGGCAATACAAATTCAGGACTTTGTTTAATTCGCTCCAGTAATAAATATCATCCTTAATACCTTTGTTCATAAAGAAATGAAGCATCTTCAGTTGAAAACGTTCATTCCCTTTAAGTTTATCGACATAAAACTCCAGTACATCACGTGTACGAATCCCCAAGCGGGAAGTATAAAAATCAAATGTTGGTTCTTCCTCAGCAGCAATTCGAATACCAATTTTAACCGGATTTTTTACACGAATAGATTTTTTATAATCTTCAAATTCCGACTTATTGTCTAACACAGGAATCACATTGGTGAATCCTGAATTAATCAACTGTGCAATATTTCGCGTATAAGCCTTTGTTTTAAATCCATTACAAACGATAAACGTATCCTTAGTGA
>DAIRSC010000389.1:0-1965 GCA_036804585.1 Chitinophagaceae bacterium | reverse complement strand
GAATAAACCGCGTGTTGTTTTATCGTCAGTTCCGCTGCGTTTTCAGTCTGTTTCAGGGCAAAAAATTAAAATTGCGCTGAACTCCCGCGGTGAAGATGCAGATTATTCAAAGCTGATTATGGCTACAGAGGGTTTTGCTTTTAAAAACGACTGCGTGGCCAATCCCCTCGACTTGGCAGCGGCTAAAAAAAGCGACGAGGTGCGGTGGAAAAAAGTGATTTCGCCTGCAATGGAACCCAAATTGAGAAAAGCATTTGCCTGGATTTTTGGCACCGGCTACAAAGATGATTTTGCCCCAAATCATACGCTAATTCTGATTGAAAATCCGGGATGGACCAATTGGAATACTCTGATTTGGACTGACAGAAATCGCAACTACAATTTAACGGATGACGGCCCACCGGATACCCTTACAGCTACTGGTAAGTGTATTTTGAGTTTGGATAACAACATCAATGGTTACAAGGTGGAACTGGAACATTTTCCTGCCAAGGCATTTCCGCAATATGCTGGAATGCTTGACAAGGCCATGGGGGTATTGAAAGGCAATCGGGTATTTATGGGATCGGAAAACTGTTTTCGCATGAGAAGACTGAATCTGATTTATGGTTCATGGTCGAATGGAAGGGACAGTTTCAGCATTGCTTTGAAAGATGCCAATTGCAACGGGAACTATGCCGATGAAGCCATTGACAAGGCCATGATTACCGACAAGGGCGTGGTATTTAACAATTTGCAGGCAGTGCCGCTGAAAAAGAACAGAACCTATATCGAGTGGAACAATGCGGCCTATACCATTTTAGAGATTTCGGCTGACAATGCTGAAATGACAGTTTTGAGGGATACGGCTGTACGGCTGAAGTATTCACTGAATGTAGGAGATAAGCTGCCTCGTTTTCGTTACAAAAAGATTTTAGGCCAAAAGAATGAGCCCAAAACGAAAATGGCGGGAATTAGAAAACTGAGAGGCAAAAAAACATTGATTTATGTTTGGCATGATCAGTCGGAAAAGCACATAAAAGACAGCTCAGGACTTCACGCACTGGGCCGAATTAATATAAAAGATTTTCAGGTTTTATCGTTGAATTACGGTGCAAGCGGAAAATATATTTATCGCTACAATAAGCGTTTTGAAACCAAATTGTTACATGGTTTCAGTTCCAATGATATTAATAGGAAACTAAAAATTAAACGAATACCTGAAACCATTTTGATTGACAGAAAACAACGAATTGTAGCCATTGGAAAAAGCCCTGAGGATGTGTTAAAATTAATGACATTGTAATGTCAATTAAATTCAAATAAATAGCAATTGTGAATTTTTTACCCTAATATTGCGACAACTGCTAAGAGAACTCAATGAACAGAAATGTAATCGTGGCTTTGATGGGCGTTTTGCTCGCGGCCTCCATTGGCGGAAATGCCTACTTCTTCTCAAAAAGAAACCACGACAGTAAAGACGAAAATGATAAGATGGCACTTCTTATGATGAATGACTCACTTCAGAAATCCATCCAAAAAATGGAAGACTCTCTGGGTCAAATGATTCAGGGTTTGCAAACAGAAAAGAAAGATTTAACCGGTAAAATTGAGGAACTGGAAGGGCCTAATAACCCCAAAATAAGAGAATTGCTTGGACAACTTGCCGCACTTCGTTCACAGATTGCCCGTACCGGCGTTCCATCATCGTCATCAGGAAAAATCAGTGCTAAAGAAACGAAGGAACTTGAAGCACTGAAAAAAATGCTTGAAGAAAAGAACAAAGAAATTAACGAGCTGATGTCGAAAGTGGCGCAGCTTACCCGTGAAAGAGATCAAATTGCAAGTCAACTGGAATCGGAAAGAAACGCATCTGCCGATATGAAAGATCGTGTAACCCGCGGCGCGGTGCCACAGTTCGGAACCCTGATGACTGCAGGTAGTGTCAAAAAAGGCAATCAGCAAATTGAAACTTTCAAATTCAAG
>DAIRSC010000388.1:0-1976 GCA_036804585.1 Chitinophagaceae bacterium | reverse complement strand
ATCAAGAAATGAACTACAAGCTGATTGAAGTGATTTGACAAACTGCCGTGCATTTAAAAAAGCGAAAGTTACCCCTGAATGTACTGATATCAAATACTTTCACATTAAACTGCAGCCCCTACCTTAGACATCCTATTGGCAATATAGGCTCATTCCTATGACCAGATTGAGACTGTTGCAAAACTGCACATGAAGTCATTTGGCTCCAAATTTCTGCGCTATCCTTTGAAGGTTAATCAAATGAAACAATATATACTCAAAACATTTTTCAATCGGTATCACCAATATATGATTTGTGCGCTCAGCCAAATCACAATGGTTCAACTTTAATTTTTTCATTGACTCATTATCATAAAGATAAATCAAAACTGCAAAATTTAAAAAGCCTTGAACTTTTTTGCCAAATGACTTTTGTGGCAGTCTCAGATTTGAAATTTGTTGGACGACCGAACAAGAACTTCTATCTTTAGCGCCATCAAAAAATCCGAAATGCAAGCAGACATTGAAATTTTTAAACTGATTGAAGAAGAATACCAACGACAACAACAAGGCCTTGAATTAATCGCCTCCGAAAATTTTACCAGCACCCAGGTTATGCGGGCAATGGGTAATGTCATGACGAACAAATATGCCGAAGGATATCCGGGCAAAAGATATTACGGAGGTTGTGAGGTGATTGATAAAAGTGAACAATTGGCTATCGACCGGGCTAACAAGATATTTGGAACCAGTTTCGTCAATGTTCAGCCGCATTCTGGAGCACAGGCCAATGCTGCCTTGATGTTGGCCATTTTAAAACCCGGTGATCGCATTTTAGGACTGGACCTCAGTATGGGCGGACATCTCACCCATGGTTCTCCCGTAAATTTTTCAGGTAAATTATATGATGCTCATTTTTATGGAGTTAAAAAAGGAGATGGACTCATTGATTACGATGCCATGGAACAAAAAGCCAAGGAAGTAAAACCCACACTCATTATTTGTGGCGCTTCTGCTTATAGTCGGGATTGGGATTATGCCCGAATTCGTTCTATCGCGGATGCCTGCGACGCATTCGTGCTTTGTGATATGTCGCACCCTGCCGGCTTGATTGCCAAAGGATTGCTCAACTCGCCATTTGAACATTGTCATTTCGTGACATCCACGACCCATAAAACCTTGCGAGGCCCGAGAGGAGGAATAATTTTGATGAAAAATGACTTCGAGAATCCAATGGGCATCAAAGGACCGAAAGGCGAAACCCGGATGATGAGTGATTTAATCAATCTCGCCGTTTTTCCTGGCACACAAGGTGGTCCGCTCGAACATGTGATTGCCGCCAAGGCCGTTGCTTTTCATGAAATATTACAAGATGATTTTTTAGTTTATTGTCAACAAGTAATCAGCAATGCCAAAAGTATGGCACATGCTTTCGGTGAAAGAGGATATGAAATAGTATCGGGTGGAACAGATAACCATCTGCTACTCATTGATTTACGGAACAAAGGAATCTCTGGTAAAAAAGCCGAAAACACTTTGGTAAAAGCCGATATCACAATCAATAAAAATATGGTTCCTTTTGATGATAAATCTCCTTTTATCACCTCGGGAATTCGTGTTGGTGTGGCTGCTTTAACTACTCGTGGACTAAAAAATCAGGACATGGAAAATGTCGTAGATTGGATCGATCGCATTCTGAAAGATACCGATAACGAATCCGAAATTCAACAGGTCAAAAGAGAAATAAATCAATTTATGCAATCTTTTCCTTTGTATCCTGATTGGAAAATAAATTCAGGACCTTATGAAAATACTTCCCGGATCTTATCAAAAAAGCTTTTATCAGATTTGGATGCATTGGGTGTGAAATTGTTGCTGTGATTCATTTTTTCCAGAAGAGCCTTTTCTTCTGTACTTAAATGTTGAGGTGTCCAGACATTGATATTAATCAGCTGATCGCCTTTTTCATAGCTATTCACACTTGGAAATCCTTTTCC
>DAIRSC010000387.1:0-1983 GCA_036804585.1 Chitinophagaceae bacterium | reverse complement strand
GAACGAAAATTACTCCATCATGTAATGGAATCAACTATTTTCACGTTAATCAGCAGGCACTAAACAGCCAATGTTTTCATCATGAATTGCAAATCCGGAGGTTATAGGATAATCATGTGTGTCAAAAAAAGAAGGGAGAATAATACAGCCGTATTTTATTTTTCTGCTTTGGTAAACCGATCATCACTTAATGCGCGCAAATAGGATTCAAGATCTTGTTTTTCTTGTTCAGTTAAACCGATTCGAAGCGGCAAAATGCTGTCTTTGTAGAAAGCGTGAGATACAAATTGCGTTGGATTGTCGTAATAGTCAATGACTTCACGCAATGTCTTAAATTTTCCATTGTGCATGTATGGAGCTGTTTGGGCAACATTTCTCAATCCCGGTGTTTTAAATTTGCCAATGTCCATTGGATTGCGGGTGATGAGGTAACGACCGCTATCATTCAAATCTTTTCCATCAAAGAGACCGATATTCCTGAATTCGTCTGAGGTGAAGTCAGGTGTAAAGTGACAATCAAAACATTTGGTTTTTTCGCTGGTAAATAAATTTCTGCCCCTGATTTGTTGTTCAGTCAGTCCATTGGGCTCGTCATTGAGCCATCGGTCATTGGGTGTTTGATCTGTTTCTAAAGTTCGCTCATAGGCAGCAATTGCTTCCACAATGGCGGCACTGTCAGCTTTACGGCCGAATATTTTTTGAAAGAATGGCCTGTAAACTTTACTTTTTTGAATACGGGAGACTGCCTCTTTAAATGACAAATTCATTTCTCGGGGATTTTCTACAGGGCCAACCACTTGTTCTTCCAGGCTCTTTGCCCGACCATCCCAAAAGAATGTTTCGCGCGCACTCATATTCATCACGGATGGCGTATTCCTGGCGGTAAGTCGTCCTGAAACGCCCCGGCTAAAGGGAAGGGTATCTGCAAAGGCGAATTGTGGAATATGACAGGATGCACAACTCAGTGTTTTATCAGAAGATAGAATCGGATCAAAAAATAATTTTTCTCCCAATTCAATCTTTGTGATTTTGTTTTGGACGGGCTGAAAAGAATTTAAAACCAGCAGGAAAATTATGGCACCTGCACCAAACAAAAGAAAACGGTTCATAGATTTGCAAAAATAAGCCTGCCCATTAATTCCGAATGCAACAATTATGACCCCCGAACGACAAGCAAGAATCCAAGAAGTGTTAAAATACCGCCAGAATAACTTAACGGTTGTGCTTGAAAATGTGCATGACCCCCACAATATCTCCGCTGTGATGCGCAGCTGTGACGCGGTCGGGATTTCAGAAATTTATGTATTGAACAATCGAATCGCCCGACATAAAAAATATGGAGATAAAAGCAGTTCAAGTGCCACTAAATGGATGTTGGTTCATCAGTTTACCGAAACAGAAAAATGTTTTGAAGCACTCCGAGCGAAGTATAAAAATATTTACTCCAACCATTTGAGCGAAAATGCCAAAGATTTGTATCAACTGAATCTGACCGAGTCCGTGGCATTGGTGTTTGGCAATGAAAGTGAAGGAATTACGGAAGAAACATTGAAAAAATGCGATAGTAATTTTATTATCCCACAACTGGGAATGATACAGTCATTAAATATTTCTGTGGCATGTGCGGTCAGTATTTACGAAGCGATGCGACAGAAACGAGAATCGGGCCATTATGCCCAATCGAATTTGGATACAGTTGAACGAGATGCACTTCTTCATTATTGGAATATTTCCTTGCCGGGATAATCGTTTGTAAGCCTTTCTGATTATTTTTTTTACATGTAGGAAATTCTTCTATATTTGCAGTCCGTTTTACGGAGGGTGTAGCTCAGTCGGTTAGAGCATCAGATTGTGGTTCTGAGGGTCGTGGGTTCGAACCCCATCATCCTCCCTCCTCACTCCCGATTTCGGGAGTTTTTTTTTATCGTATATTGTGGATAGAGATGAAGGAAAGCCTGAATTCTTTTTTACATTTACGCCCAT
>DAIRSC010000386.1:0-2023 GCA_036804585.1 Chitinophagaceae bacterium | reverse complement strand
CAGTCCGGTCATCTAAAGAGCCGATTTATTAGCGGCCATTTGTTTGAGTAAACGCACCATCGCCGTTGCAGGTACTTCCGGTAAGTCGACCACTACTGCGATGCTTTTTCATATTCTACATCAAAACGGGTTGGGGGCTTCCCTCATCTCAGGAGCAGGTTTGGTTTCTCTCCAACAAGTTGGTAAAATTGGAAATGCTTATGTAGGTGATGGAGATTGGTTGGTGATTGAAGCAGATGAAAGTGATGGTACTTTGGTGAAATATGAACCGGAAATTGGTTTACTCCTGAGTATTGACAAAGACCATAAAGAGTTAACAGAATTACATGAAATATTTACCACTTTTAAAAGTCATGTGAAACGAAATTTGGTGGTGAATATGGATCATCCTTTGGCAAGTGCCTATGCTGAAAAGGATGGTGTGAATTACGGAAAAGGTACTTCTTTTGAAGGGAAACATTTTCTACAACACGGATTTCAAATACAGTTCGAAGTACAAGGCACATTATGTAAAATTCCAACTATAGGTCAACATAATATGGAAAACGCATTGGCCTGCATGGCTGTTGCTTCTCTGCTTGGTGTATCCTTAAAGGATTGTTGTCATTCGCTCCATGATTATGCCGGAATTTATCGCCGTCATCAGCGATTGGGTGAATATGCCGGTATACAAGTAATTGACGATTATGCCCACAATCCGGCCAAGATAGCAGCGTCCATTCGAGCTTGTCAACCCGTGGGTAAGCGATTAATTGCCTGGTTTCAACCCCATGGTTATGGCCCTACCAGATTTATTCGCAAAGAACTGGTGGAGGAAATAAGTCATACACTCAGGCAGGATGATCAAATTTGGATGAGTGAAATTTATTATGCCGGTGGAACTGCGGTGAAAGATATTTCGGCTGCCGATTTAATTGAAGATTTAAAACAAAGAGGGGTAAATGCAGGCTTTATGGCCGATCGGGATGAATTGTTCGATACCATCATTCCGCAGCTCAAAGAGGGTGATGTGCTTTTGTTAATGGGGGCCCGTGATCCGGGTTTGGAAAAATTCGGGAAGAATATTGCAAATCGTATCAAGGATTTTGTTACACAGAATCAAGTAAGCAATCATCTGAAAATTATTACTGAATGAGACCTGCTTTGTTGACACCAACGCCATTAAAGCCCGGAGCAAGAATTGGTATTACTTGTCCTGCAGGGGCAGTGAATCCGGATGGCATGAAGTACATGTATGAACAGATTCGTGAATGGGAATTTGAGCCGGTACCGGGTAAAACGGTAGGCACCAACTATTTTAAATTTTCCGGAACCGATTCCGAACGTTTGAACGATCTACAGGCTATGTTGGACGACTCGAGTTTGGATGCCATTCTTTTCGGTCGGGGAGGATATGGGGTAGTTCGCATTATTGATCAATTGGATTTTACCCAATTCAAAAAGCGGCCGAAATGGTTGGTTGGTTATAGTGATATCACTTGTATTCATACTCATCTTCAGCAGGTGCTTCAGATAAAAAGTATTCATGCACACATGTATGGCGGATATCAACCCGATTCCAGAGATGAAACTTCAACCCAAAGTATTTATCATTTGCTGCAAGGCGGAGAAATGCTTTATCAGACTGCTACACATCCGATGAACCAAAATGGCCGTGCTGAAGGCATTTTGATGGGTGGAAATCTGGCTTTATTATCGGATATAGCGGGTAGCGTGAATGATCCGGAAACAAGAGGATGTATCCTGGTGATCGAAGATGTTGGGGAGTATCTTTATAATATTGATCGGATGATGTGGCAACTCAAGAGAGCCGGAAAATTGGATCATTTAAATGGCCTCATCGTGGGCAGTTTTACCGATACCCAGGATAACGAAATTCCTTTTGGAATGAATGAGTATGAAATTGTAAAAGAAAAAGTCAAAGACTTACCTTTCCCGGTTTGTTTTGGTTTTCCGGTGGGGCATCTAAAAGAGAATAGGGCCTAAAAAATGGGGGCGTTCTGTCTATTGGATGTGAGTGATG
>DAIRSC010000385.1:0-2032 GCA_036804585.1 Chitinophagaceae bacterium | reverse complement strand
AAAGGGGTTCCAGGAATTTTTTTCGTCCAACTTTCGATAAAAAAATCTCCATTTCATCGAAAGCCTCCAGGTAGTTACTGGCAATACTTAATTTAAACCATTCATCGGCAATTTCACTATTGGTACTTTTGGTTAATTGAAAGCGTTGGTCCAAATCTTTCATCCATTCCATTTTTGCGGGTCGGGGCATTTTGCGTAGAAACTGCAGCCATTCGTGTGTTGTCCACCCGATCGTATTTAATGCACTTACAGGAGCGCCTGATTCTAACAAGGTTCTTTGTTGATCAACCAAAACAAATCGTTCGGGATTAATTTTCGGACAATTGTCGGGTAATCCGGTTTCGTAAATCCATTCGCGAACCTTCAAAGCGTTTCTCAGATTGCTGTCTCCGTTAAATAAATTACGATCCATAAAGGCCAAACATTGTTCAGTAGTTGTCGGTTTGAAAGCCTGTTCGCTGAAATAAGCATTCATGAACGCATCGAATTTTTCCCTACTGGTTTTTTCTTCAAGCATTCGTAAAAAAATTGCTCCTTTCTCGTACGGTATATTTGAAAAGGCATCACCCGGATTACGTTTTTTTAAGTTCACTTTTAGTCGGGTATCTTCTCCATTCATGCCCATATCTTTGAAATCGCTCTGCATATCCTGATAGCCCAATTCCCAGAGCATTTCTGTATAACTCTTCCCGGAAATGCTTTCCATAATTCTTCGTTCGAAGTAAGTCGTAAATCCTTCATTTAACCAAAGGTCGTCCCAACGTGCATTGGTAACCAAATTGCCACTCCAGCTATGGGCCATCTCGTGTGCAATCAATGAAACTAGACTCTTATCACCTGCAATAATAGTTGGGGTTGCAAAAGTGAGTCTTGGATTTTCCATGCCCCCAATTGGAAAGGAAGGAGGTGCGATGAGAACATCATATTTGCCCCAACGATAAGGACCTCCGAGTTTTTCCGCGGCAGTCATCATCATTGGGATATCGCTCAGTTCTTTCCATGCCGCATCCAACATCGAGGGTTCGGTATATACACCGCTTCTTTCGTCAATGGCTTTATACTCGATATCTCCAACCGCTAAAGCTATTAAGTAGGTTGGGACCGGTATTTCCATTTGGTATGTGTAAATGCCTTCCTTGTTTTTCTCGATAGGGTTTTTGGCACTCATAACGGCTAACATCCCTTTCGGCACCTGAAGTTTGGCCTCATAGGTGATTCGGTTGGAAGGTATGTCCTGACAAGGTAGGAGTGACCTTGCGTGAATACTTTCGCATTGAGTAAACATATAGGGCAATTGTTTACCGGCTGTTTGTTCCGGTTTGAGCCATTGCAAAGCAGTTGCCTGAGGTCCGGTAAAATATTCTATACTGACAACCGTATCTCCTTGCTGGATTGGAATGGATAAACCGCTACCGTATTCCTCAAGCATGGGGCTTAGAAAGTATTGAGATTCCTTATTATTGACTTTTACTTTTTTGATCGTCAAATCATAAGTATCAAAATGTATATAGTGGGCATTGGAATCATTCACAAAGTTCCAGGTTGCCGTTCCACTCACTTGTTTGCGGTCGAAATCAATTGCAGCATCCCAGTTTAGATGGGTAGTATGGACTTGTTTGGTATTGGCGAAACTGTGCAATTCATCATTAAATACTAAAGTGTTTTCTGAATCCTGAGGTTTGCAATTCTGCAGCAACAAAAAACTGAGGATCCAATAGCTCAATCGGGCGTAATTCGACATGGATTATTTTTAAATAAGATTTATAAGAGGATAAAAATAAAACAATTCTCATTGTTTTCAGGCAAAGAATCCTTAAAAAGTCTACCGTAATCATAAGTAACACGTTCCATGATTTGGTAAATGACTTTGTTTCCGAAAACATGATTCTTTGATGATTGAAAATTTCCTTATTCAGAGGCTCCCGGTTATCTCACCAGCGCATCAAATTCAAGGAAGCGTTCATGGGATGAGACTGCTGTAAAGCCTTTGGGTGATGACGATCAAGTTGAAGAGGCATGTGAGCAGTGAAAA
>DAIRSC010000384.1:0-2036 GCA_036804585.1 Chitinophagaceae bacterium | reverse complement strand
TTGAATATGGTGTTTCACATCTCCATCTTCTCTATCAAAGCGTTTGGTCATGAAATGTGCTCGTCCATTTTCCTCCAATAATAGAGAAGTCATCATATCAATACCGCAAGCAATGGCCATGTTGTAATACGCCATCTCCACCCTGCCATAGCCGGTGCTGGCTCCCAACTGAACATCACTCACCCCATCCAGTTTCAGCAACCAGTGCTCAAATCCCTTCGGCGCAATCGTTTGACCTGATCGTACTTCACCGGTCTTTTTATTATAGGCTATCACAGCTTTAGGTCTTGCTCCACCGGCCGATGTTCCCACCTTGAGTATTTCCATCATGGCCTGTTCATCCTCTTTTTTTAGATTGGTTTTTAAGGATGACTTTTGCGACAGCATTTTTTTTGCAATGTCTACCAGGCTATCCATTTCGATTGAGAAAGTACGCTTGGTTTCTTTCAGTGCTGCGGGCTCAAATTCCATAGCGCCCATTCCTCTTGTTCCAATAAAACAAAGCATCTCTACCGGATTCATGCTATTAGCAACCCGACCATTTTGGGCAAGCCACATGTTGATTAATTGATTTCCGTATTTATCCGGAAGCACATCTGCCAGTAAACCCGGCATTCCCTTATAGGTATCAAATGGTGAATTTCTTTCGGGCTTCAATTCCGGGAAATTGAAGATGCTTTTAGCTGATCGGATGGGCATTTTCAGCGGTGACAAATCCCAATTCTTGTTTTTGAAATTAGAATCAAATTCAAAGGTGGCCATACCTGTTCTATCATCCCAGGCTACAGCTCCTACTGTTGCTCCCCATATTTTTACAAACGCTGTATTCATGTTTTACCAGGTTGATTTTTTAGATAAAGCGGAAGGTGTGCCACTGGCTCTTTTGCGTTTTTTTAGTTCTATTTTGGCCAGCTGAATAGGACTAACGGTTGGTTGAACAGAGAACACATCCAGTATATGCAATTGATCCAACACCCTTAATACCTGGAGCAAAGTGGCCAGTGTAACGGTCTCACCCTTTTCCAGCAAACTCAAGGTAGAGCGACTGATGCCTGCGGCATGCGCCAGGGCATCTTGTGTTTTGTTCAGCTCCATGCGCTTTTCCTTGACGAAACGACCAATGTGCTCTGCCAAGGCCTTATCGCTCATCGAACTCCAATTATTGTATGATTTATCAGTCATAATATCGTTTTTAAGCCCTTAATGAATGACTTATGCTACAAATATACGGATATTTTAGAAATTAGTTCACTTATTGTATGATAAATCATACTTTAATGGCCAATAAACGCCTTAATGAATGATATGTCATTCATTTTATAGAGTTCATTGATTTTTTTCATTGTGTCAGAACTGGGGCTTTATTAATAACCTAAAAAACAGATTATCAAACACATAATGCTAATTGCATGAATTTTACCAAATTTTACATGCAGTTGCTTATTTAAGTATTATTTTTATTTGAGTGATTATGGAAAATTTGCGTCAACATATCAAGCCAGTGCAAGTTTATAGGCGTTCTGACCTAGAGTATTACTCATCAGCCATAGATCGGCATTTAGGTATGCTTACAAAAGATGGAAGCCTAATAAAACTAAGTCAAGGTGTCTACTACGCACCAAAATCCTCTAAGTTTGGATTGGTACCACCTGATGATCATCAAATGGTTGAACGCTTTTTAAAAGACGAAGATTTTCTTTTAGTATCACCAAATTCATACAACTCACTGGGTCTAGGTCTTACGCAAATGTACAATACCATTTGGGTATACAACCATAAACGCAAAGGACATATACAACTAAACGGTAGGACATTTGAATTCAAATTGAAATCTTCTTTTCCTAAAAGCATCACTAAAGAATATTTACTTGTTGATTTGTTCAACAACCTTGATTATCTAGCTGAGGATACCGATAAAGTGATTCAAATCCTTCGGGATAAAATTCAAGAATTCGATTTGAACGCTTTAGTGAAGGATAGCCAGCAATATGGTTCTGGGAAAACAAAGAAGTGCATTAAAGGTCTTTTAAGAAAGC
>DAIRSC010000383.1:0-2045 GCA_036804585.1 Chitinophagaceae bacterium | reverse complement strand
GGTTTTAATCGTCGCAGGTTCCATGACTTCATGCAGAAAATATGAAGAAGGGCCGAATAACAGCTTGCGTACAAAACGAGCCAGGGTTACGAATAACTGGAAAATTGAAAGTGCACAGGTGGATGGCATAGAAAAGTCATTTGATCCATACTGGGGAAAACAAAAACATTACATGTACAGTGATGGAAAGTATATCGTTACCATCATTGATCCGGTTACACTTGAAGCGCGCAATGTACAAGGAACCTGGAAATTATATGATGATGACCGCAAAATTTCTTTGACCACTAAAAATTTCTCCGGAAATATTGATAGTACGAACGACTATAGCATCCTGAAGCTTTACAATAAACAATTTTGGATTCGTAAGCTGGATAATTCGGTTGAATTACATTTGGTGCCTTTTGAATAAATTGATATTTTGGTTTTGAGAAAATTGCTTAATGCCTTCATTGGGTTCTTCTATTTTGATTTCTTAAAATTTATCCCCTTTCAGACTTTCAGATATTTAGCTTGTGGAGGTACGACGGTAGTGGTGGATATTTTAGTATATTTTTTATCCTATCAGTTTGTATTCAAAAAGCAACCCGTAATTATCAGTGATATTACCATTGGGGCTCACATTGCAGCTTTCATTTTGGCATTTATGGTAAGTTTCCCTTTGGGTTTCATTTTGAATAAATTTATTGTTTTTACGAACTCTGCTTTGCGCGGCCGGGTTCAACTTTTTCGATATGGACTAACGGTTACGAGCTGTGTTGGATTAAATTATTTTTTTTTGAAGGTTTTCGTCGAAGGATTTCATTGGTTTGCAACACCGAGCAAAATGCTTACAACCTTAATCGTTGCTGTGTATAGTTACTTCACACAACAATATTTTTCCTTTAAAGTAAAATCGGCTGGTAAGGGTGAAATGAGGGTATCATGAAGTTAACCATCCTTGGAAATAACTCAGCGCTTCCGGCTTATGGTCGGCATCCTACCGCTCAATTATTGGAAGTCAATCAACAATTTCATCTCATCGATTGTGGCGAGGGTACCCAAATGCAATTGCAGTTATATGGTTTAAGTCCTTTTAAAATTCGATGTATTTATATCAGTCATTTGCATGGTGATCATTATTTTGGATTGGTCGGTTTGCTCAGTAGTTTATCCTTGTTAGGGAGAACACAGGAACTTGATTTATTTGGTCCTCCGGAACTAAAACAAATTATAGACATTCAACTCGTTTGGGAGTTGGGTTACCCGTTGAATTTCCATGCCTTAAATTTTCTGGATTCCGTTTCGATTGTGGATCATAAAGCAGTGGAGGTAATTTCCTTTCCCGTTAAACACAGCATTCCCACTTGTGGCTTTCAGTTTATTGAACGTAAACGAAAACGAATATTATTGCCGGAAAAAGCCAGGGAATTGGAAGTGCCTAAATATTTTTATGCTAAACTCACGGAGGGCGCCGATTATACCCAAACAGACGGAACAATTATACCCAATGAAAAGTTGACATTGCCCGGTTCGTTGCCGAAGAAATACGTATATGCAGCAGATACTCAGTTTCTTCCGGGATTGAAACAATATTTTTCGAATGCCGATGTATTATACCACGAAACGACCTACTTGAAAGCAGATTTGGCAAAAGCACAATTACGCATGCATGCCACAACGGTAGAAGCTGCAGAAATGGCTTTGAACTCAGGGGTAAAAAAACTCTTGATTGGTCATTTTTCATCGAAGTATAAAAATTTGAGTCCTTTTTTAGAAGAGGCGCAAACAATTTTTGCCAATACCGAACTGGCTTTGGAGGGAACAACTTTTGACATATAATACGCCTCTTTGCAACAGAATAAATAGGGCTTACCCATTAACGTGAAAATAGTTGATATCATTACGAGACCGTTGCAATACGATCGACAATAATTGGCTAAGTCATTTGGCTTCAAATTTCTGCGTTACTTTGAATTTTTAACGATATCATGATCAACAAGATCACTCAATACTTAGGGCTTTCTGATTAACGTGAAAATAGTTGATTCCAGTACATGATGGAG
>DAIRSC010000382.1:0-2052 GCA_036804585.1 Chitinophagaceae bacterium | reverse complement strand
AATTATTCAGCATCTAAAACCGATGGTGGGTGTCCCAGCGAGGAACTCAGGAGAAGCACGTTTATACTGGCAGCTTCCCGATGATCATTTATTGGATGAAACAAGCCGGCCACTCGGTACCCAGCAAAACTGTTTTCACCGACCCATCGCCAGCATCAGGTGTACAAAATCGAGACATTGAATTTGCTGAGGAGGCTTGGGCTTTTTTCAAAGCTCGCCTCTGACCTGCTTCGGATAGTGAGATTTCACTCCCAATGAACCCCGCATGCACAAAAAAAATACTTGAGATGAATTGACGAGTAGGCTTATTCTGTTGTTAAGGGCTGTCCTCTTTTTGTTTCATCGAATCGGCCATTGTCATACACCAGGTGTCCATTCACAAACGTATGTGTAACTTTTGTTTGAAATGTTGTGCCGTCTAATGGTGACCAACCGCATTTGTACAAAATGTTCCCCTTATTTACTGTCCATGGAGCATGAAGGTCAACAATAGCAAGGTCGGCAAAAAAACCGGTGCGTATGTAGCCCCGGTTTTTTATCCGATAAAGTATTGCCGGGTTGTGGCACATTTTTTCTGCTATTTTTTCCAGTGAGATAAGTCCTTGTTTATAAAATTCAAGCATTATGTTCAGAGAGTGCTGTATAATGGGTGCCCCTGACATCGACTGAAAGTACGGTTTTCTTTTTTCATCCAACAAGTGGGGCGCATGGTCAGTTGTTACAATGTCAATCCTGTTATCCAACAACGCTTTTAAGAGTCCCGTTTTATCTTTTAGTGTTTTTATTGCAGGGTTCCACTTTATTAATGGCCCCAAATGCTGATAGTCCTTGTCAGAAAACCATAAATGGTGAACAGAGACTTCAGTGGTTATGTTTTTCCGGTGCAAAGGAATGTCGTTGCGAAAAAGATGTGTCTCTGCCTCAGTAGATAAATGTAAAATGTGCAGTCTGGTATTGTGTTTTTTAGCTATCTCAATCGCTCTCTTTGTGGCTTCATAACATGCGCTTTCACTTCTAATCAATGGGTGAAACTCGACTGGCACATTTTCGCCATACTTTTCCCTGTAAAAGTGTTCATTTCGTTCTATGATTTTCTCTTTTTCCGAATGGATAGCGACTATTGATTTGCAGTTTGAAAATAGCTTTTCCATCGTCTCAGGATTGTCAGCAAGCAGATTTCCCTTTTTGGTGAAGTAAAGTCCGTCATCAGAAACACCCAACAGATTACTTTGATTGATTCGAATGATTTCATCAAGATTGTCTTCATTTACTCCTAATAAAAAACCATAATTAGCTAACGACTTTTCAGATGCGAGTTGATATTTCTCGTTCAGGAGGTCAATCGTTAATGTATTTGGAATAGTATTCGGCATATCAATAAATGAGGTAACTCCGCCTGCTATTGCAGCTTTGCTCTCTGTGTACAGGTTGCCTTTATGTGTTAGTCCGGGTTCACGAAAATGTACCTGTCCATCAATGACCCCGGGAAGCAGGTACTTGCCTGTTCCGTCAATGACTTGTGCATGGTGGTCATCATGGTATTGTCCAATGGTTTGAATGATTCCATTTCTAATCAAGAGGTCGGTAGTAAAAATTTTACCCTGGTTTACGATGCTGATATTTTTGATCAGAGTTTCGTCTGTCATAAAAACTGCTTGTCTTTTTAGCGTTACCTGTTATTCCTACGTTGGTATTTTTTGCAATACCGGAGTTCAGAAATTACGTTCTGAACTACTACTTTCCCATGTGACTTGAATGGCAACTAAATATTTTAGAATCAAAATTACTAGCTCTGATCGCAAAATACTTTCTGAAGAAATTTTTCGTTGTTTGCGCGTGATGCAAGGCTTATTTTGGGCACATAGCCGCAGGGATTCTGTCTGAAGCAACTTATGCGGCAGAACAGCCAAACGCGCAAGAATTTCCCTGAAGGTATTTTGAGATGAGTTGTAAGAATGAGCGGATGGCCCGGCCATAGCGCAAACATGCTGTTGAACTAAACCTTCGGTAGTTTCCGCACTTCGACCATGGTTCATCTGTAATTTACAGGTT
>DAIRSC010000381.1:0-2055 GCA_036804585.1 Chitinophagaceae bacterium | reverse complement strand
CTGTTTCGGATTTTTGTGGGAGGGAAACACTTAGAATTTGTAGCATTCACAAATCCTATGAAGTCATTTATAATGCAGTAAACTCCAAAAAATTATCCTCCTACTCTCAGCAGTTTCATATGGTGCCCGGTAAGATTGTATTTGCGAATACAGTAACGCCCAAAAAGGGGGTATTTGAATTGGTGAAAGCATTTGAAATTATCGTTCAAAAATTCCCACATGCTCAATTGTATATCATTGGAAAATTGGAGTACCATCAGAATGGTAAGAATATCATGAACCTCCTCCTGGAGACTGTTAACCCAAAATGGCATTCATCCATTCATATCACCGGTTGGCTGGATTCGGCAGATGCGGTTTACCGTCATTTAGCCGAAGCAGAGGTATGTGTGTATCCGTCTCATATGGAAGGATTTGGGATTGCCCCGGTTGAGCCAATGGCAATGGGCAAACCTGTATTATTCATGCAAAATGGTCCGGGGCCGGAAGTGATTGAAGATCATGTTTCCGGATTGCTTATTGATTCAACTCGTCCGGAATCGATTGCGAATGGCATCCAGCAGGTTTTTAATAACCATGATTTGGCACTTAAGTTAGGACAAGAAGCCATAAAACGGGTGCAATTACTCTTTGATAAGGAAACGGTATTCGCCAATCAAAATGAAAAATATTATGCGAACCTAACTGGAAATTCACTACCATCCGGTCAATCGTTTGAGTTAAAAAAAATCTTGTTTGTTTGTAATGAGTACCCACCTGCATTGCATGGAGGCATAGGTGTTTTCGTGAAAAATGTGGCTGAGGCGATGGTCAAGCAGGGGCATCAAGTCTTGGTGATAGGCACTTATGTGCAAAAAGAAGAAACCGACGAATGGATTGAAGGGGTGCGTATTATCCGGCTCCCTGTTGAGAAATCTGATGGTTCTCAATCATCTTTTCAAATATTGATTCAATCGTATCGGTCGAAAAGAAAATTATCTGATGCCATTGCCCGCTTTGAAAAAGAATTTAAACCTGATTGGATTGAATCATTTGATTGGGACGGCCCACTGGCTTATAAACCCAAGTCGCCCCTCATCGTGCGTTTACATGGCAGCCATACTGCCCATGCCATTCAACTAAAAGAGAAAAAAAGTAAATGGACGGCCTTTTGGGAGAAAAAAAATTACCGAATGGCCAACAAATTAGTAACCGTATCGGACTATATCCTCAAAAGCAGTATGTATGCTTTTGGAAAACCCAATGTATGTGTCGAAAGAATTTATAACTCTTATAATGATAACTTATTTCAGCCTGGTGATCCTGCCATGCGTGATTATCGCTGTATTCTGTATCCGGGTAAATTCCATGAACGCAAAGGGGTTTTTGAATTGTTCCGAATATTAAAACAGGTGTTTGACCGGGATACAAGCGCTTATTTCATTTTTGTGGGGCACCATTCCAAGTCTAATCAGCAAACCCTTTTAGACCTCATACCAGAAACTCATCATCATCGTATTCAATTCATTCCGGCTTTACCCCAACAAGAATTGTTGCCCTTGTATCAAAAGGCCGGTATTGTCATCATTCCATCCAGGGTTGAAGCATTTGGATTAACTGCCATCGAAGCCATGGCATGTGGTGCAGCTACTATCATGTCGGATGTTTCGGCTGCCCGCGAAATTATTGATGATGACTTAAATGGAATTTTGATTAATCCATTGAATACTGAAGAAAGCGCTCATCGAATCTTGAGCTTATTAAAAGCCCCGGATTTATTAAAAAAAATTGGCGATGCAGGTACTCTGAAAGTGAGAAAAAAGTTTGCCGGTAGTCAATTGATGGCTGAAAATATGGCTTGTTATCTTGAAACTGCCGGATAAATACCCGGCTTGATTACAATCAAATAATTGAAGCCGTTTTGAAAAAAGCATTGGAAGTAATTAGGGCTTGCTGATTATCTCATAGGCGCTTCAAATTCAAGGAAGCGTTCGAGAGGTAGTACTGTGGTACAGCCCTTGGACGATGACGCGGAATTTGAAGATGCAAGTGAGAAGTGAAAATCAGAAAAAAACT
>DAIRSC010000380.1:0-2062 GCA_036804585.1 Chitinophagaceae bacterium | reverse complement strand
GATTGCTGCCGTAGCTAGGTGGACACAACAACCAGGATATGATTTGGCCGATGACATTACGCCACGCTATAACCGTGAACTGGGGTTTGTTTTTAATACATTTCAACTTTATCGACATGATCGCCTGACGTTTTTAAAAAATTCTTTTGAAAAGGCTCAAAAAGGGGCTTATTTATTGGGTGCAAAACTGGTTAGAGGTGCATATATGGAAAAGGAGAGAGCCCGGGCATTGGAAATGAACTATCTTTCGCCTATTCAGGAAAATAAGGCAGCGAGCGATCGTGATTTTGATGCAGCCCTGCGCTTTTGCATCGATCATTTACCATCCTTGGAAGTATTTATCGGTACGCACAACGAGTCCAGTTGTTTATTAGCCGTGACATTGATGCAGCAAAAGAACATGGAAAAAAATCACCCCGGAATTTATTTCTCTCAACTGTATGGCATGAGCGATAATATTTCTTTTAACTTATCAAAGGAAGGTTACCATGTCTCTAAATATTTGCCCTATGGTCCGGTAGCAGATGTGATTCCTTACCTCATGCGCAGGGCTCAGGAAAATACCAGCGTTGCCGGGCAAACAGGTCGTGAATTAGGCTTGATCCAGAAAGAATTAAAAAGGAGAGCAGAATCGAAATGATTCTAAATCTGAAAGATACCATTTATGCCCTGAGTACCTCATTGTATGGTGGGGCCATTGCCATCATTCGTTTATCCGGACCGGAGAGTCATCGCATCACCCAACAATTTTTTCGAGGCAAAGCGCTGGAATCCCAGAAATCTTACACCCTTCAATTTGGAAAAATCGTGTCCGGGGAAACCTTGATCGATGAGGTATTGCTTTCATTATTCCGTTCCCCGTATTCTTACACCGGCGAGGATATGGTTGAGATATCCTGTCATGCCTCTCCTTTTATCGTTCAAAGTATCCTGGAGTTGTGCCATTCAAACGGAGCCCGTATGGCACAACCCGGTGAATTCAGTATGCGAGCTTTTGGAAATGGTAAAATGGATTTAAGCCAGGCAGAAGCCGTAGCTGATATTATAGCCAGCGAAAATGCGACCCAGCATCAAATGGCGATGGGGCAGATGCGTGGGGGCTATTCGCAAAAAATAGATTCTATTCGGCAGCAATTGATTGATTTTGCCGCCTTGTTGGAATTAGAATTAGATTTTAGTGAAGAGGATGTGGAATTTGCAAACCGGGAACAATTTTTTCGGATGTTGGACGAAAGTCGAAAAACCATTAGCGCACTCATCGATTCTTTTCGTTGGGGCAATGTATTGAAGAAAGGAACTCCGGTAGCTATCGCAGGCAAACCCAATGCCGGAAAATCAACCTTACTCAATGCGTTGTTAAAAGAAGAAAAAGCGATTGTGAGTGAAATAGCCGGAACCACCCGTGATTTTATTGAAGATCATTTACAAATCAATGGGGTGGCTTATCGTTTTGTGGATACAGCCGGACTGCGTGAAACCGAAGATATTCTGGAAAACAAAGGAATCCTCCGTTCGTATGAACAAATTGAGAAGGCGGAATTGGTGTTATACCTCTGTGAGATCACACGAGATTACCGCGAAATAGTGGAGGAGTTTAAGGCTTTGAATTGGGATAAAAATCGTCAGGTTATTATTGTTTTAACAAAAATGGATCTCTTACTAAATGATTGTCATAGTTACGATATTGAAGAAGCGGTTTCAGCCCACTGCGGTGTGACTTGTATTGCCTTGACAGCCGTTAATCACAAACATCTTGAAAAGCTTTGTAGCGAAATTGAGCAAAAGGTTTTAGGCACTCAAAGACTTCCGGAAATGATGGTATCCAACAGCCGTCATCTGCAGGCCTTTCAACAAACGTTGACCAATTTAAATCTGGTGGACGAAGGTTTGAAGAATAAAATATCCTCAGAATTTGTTGCCTTGGATTTGCGAAGTGCATTACAGGCTTTAGGAACTATTACAGGTCAGATCAGCAATGAGGATGTATTGACTTCAATTTTTAGTAGGTTTTGTATTGGTAAATAAAGCCCAATCATCAATGATAAGCATCTACAACAAAAGA
>DAIRSC010000379.1:0-2066 GCA_036804585.1 Chitinophagaceae bacterium | reverse complement strand
TGGATTTTAAATTATGCACAAGGCCATCAAATGAAAATAAGTGCAAGTAACTGTGATTTATTGGCGGCTTATCTGGGAAATGATTTAAAAAAAATCGTCAACGAACTCAAAAAACTACAGATTAATATTCCTCGGGGGGCGGAAATTACCGGCGAACTGATTGAAAAATATATTGGAATCAGCAAAGAGTACAACGTATTTGAATTTCCTAAAAGTATTCTTTCACGCAATGTTGAACAATCCTTTCGCATTGCCCAATATTTTATGTCCAATCCTAAGGAACATCCATTGGTAGTTATAACGGCGATGCTGTATACAGAGTTCAATAAATTATATCGTTTTCATTATACGCGAGGAATGTCATCTCAGGAAGCCGCCTCCTTGCTGAAAATAAATCATTATTTTATGAAGGATTACACCCGATATGCCCAATCCTTTAATCTGAAACAAACTACCGAAGCCATTCATTTAATCGCTGAATATAATCAGGCTGCCGTGGGTATTAAATCTTCCGGAAATCCAAACACGATCTTGAAAGAACTCACTTATAAATTAATCACCTTGTGAGATTCGTATTCTGGGTTATTTTGATGTTATTCGTTTCTTCATGTTTCTCTCAAAAGAAGTCCAATCATCCATTGGTTGTTTTAAAAGCAAGTTATGCGGAAGAAGTGAATACTCGCAGCAGTATCGGAAGAATATATGAGTTCCTGATAGAGGTCAGAAAAGTACCTTTGATTATAGATTCCATTTGGTTTGGCGCAACGCCGGTACCCTGTGATTTATATCCTTCAGGCAGCACGCAAAGAATTATAAAGATTGAAAAGGCCGGAGAATACCGAATATCAGCCAACCGCGATTTATTTCGTTATTTCACAAAAACCGATTCCGCACTTGTTTGGCGATGGTTTAAGCCCCCTTTTCGCTTTCGTGGTCATGCAGTGCTAATGTATAAATTTCGGAATCAACGAAATTATGTGGTGGTTCAAAAAGCCAGCAAACGAATCCCAAAAAAACTTCGAAAATAAATTCTGCAAACTCAAATTCCGAATAAGTTTCGGGTATACTTTTCATCAGATTGAATCTGTTCAATCAGGGCATCAACAGAGTCAAAAGCATATTCCGGCCTGATGCGCTCAATGAAAATAATACGAATTGTTTTGTTGTATAAATCACCCTGCCAGTCCAGCAAATGCACTTCCAGATGAATTTGTGGTCCGCTCTCGAAAGTAGGATTGGTACCAATATTCATCATACCGGCCTGTTTGCCAAATTCAGTTTCTACCCATACCGCATAAACACCTTGTTGTGGAATTAACTTGCGTGGATGTTCTACCTGAATATTGGCAGTCGGATAACCGATCCCTTTACCTCGTCCTTTCCCATAAATCACCTGACCAATCAGCGAATACGGACTACCTAATAAAGTACAGGCTTCCGTAATTTTTCCAGCCCGAATTGCCTGCCTAATTTGTGTAGATGAAATTTTTAAATCCAGAATCATTTGAACAGGAATTTCCTCCAATTGAAATCGCCCCTCTTGTCTATAACGCTCTAACAATTGATAATTTCCACTTCGTTCTGCACCGAATTGATGATCATAGCCAATTACGACGGTATGTGGGTGAAAATGTCCAATCAAAAAATCCTCCACATAGGCTTCTGCAGTTTGCCGGGCAAATTCAAGGGTGAAAGGAACCACTACCAGATGGTCAACATTCAATGCGGATAAGGCCTCCGTTTTTTCCAGAATGGTATGAATAAGTGTCAAACTCTGATCACCGGGATTTAATAATAATCGTGGATGTGGTTCGAAAGTGATTACCACGCTTTCGCCGCCACAATCGGCAGCGAGCGCTTTTATCCGCTCAATAATTCTGCGATGCCCCTGATGTACACCATCAAAAGTGCCAATGGTAATCACCGGATTCCGGAAATTTGGCAATTGGCTGAGTTGTGTGTGGACCTGCATGATCTTTTAGTGGCCGCAATTTTAGGGAATTCAGAGGGTTAGTGTCAAATCGAATCCGGAAAATCAGATAGACTGGGATGGAACCGCACTGCTT
>DAIRSC010000378.1:0-2093 GCA_036804585.1 Chitinophagaceae bacterium | reverse complement strand
ACATTCGCGCCCGCGATTGCAGCGGATAGCTCCCGCGTCGCTCTGGCGCGCGGGACTATGAGCGGAAAGCGCGATAAGGCGCCCAAAAAAATCAAAGAATGCCCTTACATTTGTTGTTGATGAATCAGCTTGAAATCATGTTGGAAAAACAGCCGGAACTCGTGACGGAGCGCATGCAATTAGTTGCCTTGAGCCCTGAACATGCAGGTCCTATGTTTCGGATGCGATCGGATGCAGCAGTGATGCGTTATATTCCCCGAACTTTAGCAAAAACGAATGCGGATGTTGAAGCCTTGATTCAAATGATTCATGAAAGATTTCAACAAAAACTGGCGATCAATTGGGCGATGATACAAACCTCTGACAAACAGATGATGGGTTATTTCGGGCTGGTGAATATTGATGCAAAAAACGACCATGCCGAAATCGGTTATATTTTATTACCTGAATTTCAGGGTAAAGGATTCATGCACGAAGCTCTGCAGGCAGTGATTGATTTTAGTTTTGAAAAGATAAGCCTGCATCGGCTATCGGCCACCATTGACCCAGAAAACAATGCGTCCAGTAAAGTTCTGGTAAAATGTGGCTTCAAACAGGAAGGACATCTTTGTGAACATGAAATTTTTGAAGGGAGATATCTGGACTCCCTCATTTACGGTTTATTAAACAGAGAATATCGCAGCAATTAACATCAACTATAGAAAGGGTTAATATCATACATTTGAAACAATAAACTACTAAAAAATGGCCAAGCAAAAAGAAACGAAAGTCAGTAAAACCAAGAAAAAAGAATTCTTCAGTGAATCGTCGATGCAATTTATCAAACGTTATTTGGACAATGCGGCCCCTACGGGACATGAAAGCAGTGGTCAAAAAATATGGTTAGAATATTTAAAACCATATATCGACCAACATCTTGTAGACCCTTATGGGACAGTTGTTGGCATTCTTAATCCGGAAGCGCCTTTTAAAGTGGTGATTGAAGCGCATGCCGATGAAATTAGTTGGTTTGTTAAATATATTACCAACGATGGGTTTATCCATGTTTGTCGCAATGGTGGCAGTGATCATCAGATAGCACCATCGATGCGTGTGAACATTCATACCAAAAAAGGAATCGTGAGAGGCGTATTTGGATGGCCTGCCATTCATGTAAGAACACCACAAACAGAAAAGAAACCTGAACCTGAAACAATTTGGATTGATGTAAACTGCAAAAACAAAAAAGAAGTTGAAGAATTGGGGATTGAAATCGGAACAGTATGCACCTTCACCGATGGATTTGAAGAAGGCAATCACGGATATTGGATAGCAAGAGCGCACGACAACAGAATGGGCGGTGTGATTATTGCTGAAGTTGCAAGATTGCTGAAAGAAAATAAAAAGAGACTTCCGTTCGGATTATATATCGTGAATTCGGTGCAGGAAGAAGTGGGTCTCAATGGTGCAACCATGATAACACAGCGCTTGAAACCAAATATTGCAATTTGTACTGATGTGACTCACGATACAGCGACCCCTATGATGAATAAAGCCGCACAGGGCGAAGCCACCTGCAGACAAGGACCTGTAATTTGCGTCGGTCCTGCTGTACATAATATTTTGCGTGAAATTATTGTAGATACTGCGAAAAAAAATAAGTTTCCTTACCAATTGCAGGCTGTAAGCCGATTTACCGGAACTGATACAGATGCTTTTGCGTTTAGCAATGGCGGTGTACCGAGTGCGCTTATTTCACTCCCGTTGCGATACATGCACACTACCGTTGAAACTGTACACAAAGAAGATGTTGAACATTGTATTAAACTGATGTATGAGGTATTGTTAAAGTTAACGCCTCAAACAAATTTTCAGTATTTATAAAAACTACGATTTAAAAAGAAGCCGTCTCAGAAGCAAATATCTTGAGACGGTTTTTTATTTAAAAGAAAAGATTAAACCGAGAATTTGCAGTAGCAGGGCACGTAGCTAATATAAAGAAAGCCTGTAAAGGATTTGCTCGGTAACCCCGAATTATACCAATGTGAATTGGTAGATAGGGTCTGCTGATTATCTCATAGGCGCTTCAAATTCAAGGAAGCGTTCGAGGGGTA
>DAIRSC010000377.1:0-2095 GCA_036804585.1 Chitinophagaceae bacterium | reverse complement strand
CGTAAAAAGTTGTTATTTGTTGTTCTTATTAAACTTTTCCTGGATATATCAGGCCTCAATCCCCTGTTTTTTCTACAAAAATTTGTTTTCGCCAGGTAAAGTATCCCATCATTCCAACCACCAGAAAAACAAGGGTTAATATCGCTGATAATTGCAGGCTTTTATAAAGCAATAAAGGTATGGCCAAAACATTGGAAACACTCAGCCATAACCAACTTTCCAGTTTTCTGTAAATCAACAAGGCACTGCCAACCCAAGCCAGGGCCGAAACCAAAGCATCTGCCTGAGGTACTGTGCTATCCGTAAAATATCTTAAAATAAGGTACTGTCCGATGAATAGTCCGGTCAGAGCTAAAAATCCGCGGATATGATCCTTTTTACTGCAAACACTTATGATTCTTTCTTCTTTTCCCTAGGATACACCCCACATCCAATAACCAATAAAACTAATCACTACATAATAAGCATTCAGGCAAGACTCGGCGTAGAGGCCCGAAATCATAAACAGCCAGGTAAAAATTCCTGCACTGGATGCTCCCGCTAAAAAATTGACCCTTAAATTATATCGGGCCAGCCAAACTTGTGCAATGCCGAGCACAAAAGCATACCATTCCGGTACACTCGTCTGCTTAAATTGGGCAATAATATCCTGCATTTAATGGGCAATTTACATTCTTCGCAGCATCCGAATATGAGTTTTTGCCGGCTTTGTATTATTTTGTCAATTATTGCAGACAAATGAACAAAAAGGATCTTCTATTTTTCATACTATTTTGTTGTTGCTCTTCGAATCATCTTCGGGCACAGCAACAAGCTTATTTCCCCGACCCCGACCCTCAAATTCGCGCAAGGATTGATGAATGGCAGGATTTAAAATTCGGATTGCTGATGCACTGGGGCGCATATAGTCAATGGGGAATTGTCGAAAGCTGGAGTATTTGCCCCGAAGACCTTTCATGGGCGAGTGGAGGAAGGAAAAAAGAATATGATCAGGGGTATTTCGACTATCTAAAAAAATACGAATCACTTCTTAGAACTTTTAACCCGCAAAAATTCGATCCGGATCGTTGGGCCGATGCTGCTCAAAAAGCGGGTATGCGATACGTGGTTTTTACAACCAAACATCATGATGGGTTTTGTATGTTCGATACCAAACAAAGCAATTATAAAATTACAGATACCGCTTGTGCTTTTGGACGAGAGGATGGTCGCGATGTGAGCGCCGAAATTTTTAAATCCTTCCGCAAAAAAGGTTTATGGACCGGAGCCTATTTTTCAAAACCTGATTGGCATAGCGATTATTATTGGTGCAAAAAATTCCCACCGGTAGATAGGCATTGTAATTACTCGATTGAAAAATACCCTGAACAATGGAAAAAATTTAAGGATTTTACTTATGCTCAAATCAATGAATTGGTCAGCAATTATGGTCAGATGGATATTCTGTGGCTCGATGGTGGTTGGGTCAGACCTATCGATTCCTTGGAACTTAAAAATTATTTGTTCGAAAAATATGAAGGCAGTCGATATGCACGTAATCCTCAAAGCCAGGATATTGAAATGGGCGAATTGGTAAAAATGGCTCGCTCAAAACAACCAAATCTCATTGTTGTTGACCGAGCCGTTCCGGGTATCTATCAAAACTATCTGACTCCCGAACAACATATTCCGGAAAAAGGCCTACCCTATCCATGGGAAACTTGTATGACCATGGCCGGAAGCTGGAGCCATGTGCCCGGCGATCATTATAAAAGTAGCAATGAGTTGATCGAAAAATTGGTGGATATTGTGAGTAAAGGTGGAAACCTACTGCTCAATATCGGACCTGCCGCCGATGGTTCATGGGATGATACCGCTTATGCCCGCTTAAAGGATATCGGTGAATGGATGCAAATCAATCAAGAGGCTATTTATGCAACCCGCCCTTATCAGGTATTTCAGGAAGGTGAAAACATCCGATTTTGCCAGAGCAAGGATGGGAAAAAACAATTTATTTTCTTTTTTGAATTTCCGGAGAAGCCGCTGTTACTAAAACGTATGCCTTTTCGGGCGTCTACCAAATTACATTTTATGGGTGATCGGGAAAACTTAAATT
>DAIRSC010000376.1:0-2095 GCA_036804585.1 Chitinophagaceae bacterium | reverse complement strand
GCGAATATTGACCTGATTTTCGACCACATCCACCCCGGGAACCCTTTGTAAAGCTTCATCCATGGAGTTATTGGCCGTATTTTGAATATACTGTGGTTTGATCACTTCAATGGAAACAACCTCTTCGGCAGCTCTTTTTTCGAATCGACTACCACTCACAGTAACGAGATTTAATTCATTGCTTTTAGCTTTTAATAAAATATCAATATCCAGATTCTGGCCTTGAAGCAATTGAACTTCTCTGACCAACGTTTCAAAACCGGTATAAGTGAATTTTAACTGATAATTTCCGGGAGAAAGATTCAATTTAAATTTTCCGGATTCATTGGTTCTTGTTGCATTGGATGATGAAGCATAAACCGAAACTCCGGTTAAAGGATCAGACTGAATACTATCCCGTACTGTACCCGAAAGGATTACTAATTGGGCATGAACATTCCAGGAAAAACTTAAAAAAGCAAGTAGTACAAGGATTCTCATAGGATTAAATTTTGGAGAAAAGATAGGCAACCCATACCTTTAAAAAAAATTAATCATGAAAAAACTTATATACACCTTGTTGATGATTAGCGCTGCAATAGGCAGTGATGCGCAAACTATATGCGTTCCGGGTACACTAACCGCTCAAAAAAGTGCCTATATTATTCCGGATAGTGCAACCAACTTTAACCACGGTTGTATTGGACAATATTATGAACAAATATTGTATATCAAAGCGGCAAAGGATACAACCATTAACGTAACCACTCCGATTGCAGCATTACTCACTACCGACATTGATTCTTTTGTAGTTCATGCAGATGTTACAGGCCTTCCGGCATACTTAAACGTAGAATCGGTTCCGACGGCCTTATTGGCTTCCGGCGGAAACCCGAAAACGAATATGAAAAGAATGGTTATCCCTGGCGACTCATTGGCTTGCGTAAAAATCAGCGGGAATATTCCAGCGTCACAAACACCCGGATTAATTAATTTAGTCATTAACCTTCGAATTTACACAAGCAACATACAATGCCCCGGAAATGCGGTAGTGGATGCCTTGATACCAACCCTTTATCCCGGTCGTAAAACAGACACCCTGACTTCATTGACCTATTACTCTATTATGATGAATAGTGCGCCTTGTTGGCCGGCGTCTATCAATGACGTTGACGCTTATGGATTTGAAGTAAATGAATTAGTCCCCAATCCGGTATTTAATATCACTGAATTGCTCTTTAAATCATCCACCCATGAAGCTCTTACTTTGAAAGTATTTAATTTACTCGGCCAGGAAGTATATTCTTCTCCTATTCAAAGTATTGTCGGTGATAATAAAGCCATCATAGATGCTTCGAAATGGAGTAATGGAATTTACTTGTATTCCTTGAGCAATGGACGAAATAACCGATTAGGTAAATTGCAAGTGATGAAGTAATAAAAATTACTAACCCGAAACGGTTGAATCATTTTAGAATTTTACAATTTTGAAACCCGATAATCATTTTGTTGGGTGCAATCAGGCGATAGCCTCTTCTGGACGATATAGAACGGATAAGCATATTTACGTTGCTGCAACTTGTTATGAAATTGGAAATTCCTCGACAAACCAACCTAATCATTATAAATCAAAACTAATGAAAAGTAAAAGTTGTGCTTTTGTAATAGTTGACCTAAGCAAAGGAGTAGTGCGGACAATTATCGATGGTCAAAAAGGTAAGATAGAGAGGTACAACTCTATTTCAAAGTCAAATTATCCATCTGGACATCATTTTGATTTATTTGAGAAATCGAATTAAATTATAAAAAAACTATTTAGGGGCCACAGTTTAATGTGAAAGCATTTAACAGTATTGTATTTTGGTGTGAATTGTGCTTATTTAGGGCTTGCTGATTAACGTGAAAATAGTTGATTCCAGTACATGACGGAGTAATTTTCGTTCATTTAAATGCACAATAATTTTTCATATCACCTCAATAAGCGTGCATTTTTTTTCTGATTTTCACTGCTCACATGCATCTTCAACTATAGCGTCATCGTCCAAGGGCTGTACCACAGTGCTACCCCTCGAACGCTTCCTTGAATTTGAAGCGCCTGTGAGATAATCAGCAAGCC
>DAIRSC010000375.1:0-2104 GCA_036804585.1 Chitinophagaceae bacterium | reverse complement strand
GACACACCCATTGTATGCAGTTCGGGGATGAAATTCCCTGTTAGAAATGGAGTCCAGTTCAATATACTTACAAACATTGGGCGTGATTATATCAGCAAGACGAACAATATTTGTATGTGAACCGTGGATTCGGATTTTTGGGTTACCCCGGCCGGGTAGGAATCATGCCTGAAATCACCCTCATTGAGCTGGCTTAAGTACATCATCACTAAAAAATAACCCGCAATGAAGCGAATTGGCTTGTACAAAACAGCCCTATTGATGTATATTTGTAACTTTCAACAAGATTTTTATGTTTAATTTAGTCCTTTTTGGACCTCCCGGAAGTGGAAAAGGCACACAGTCTGCCAATATCATCGAAAAATACAAATTAGTTCATATCTCAACCGGAGATATTCTACGCAATGAAGTTTCGCAGGAAACACCGCTCGGTTTAGAAGCCAAAAAATATATGGATCAGGGGGCTCTGGTACCGGATGAAGTTGTGATTGGAATGATCAGCAGCAAATTGGATGAAAATCAGGAAGTCAATGGATTTATTTTTGACGGATTCCCACGCACCGTTGCTCAAGCTGATGCTTTGGATAATCTGCTTGACTTTCGGCAAAATCCCATTAATTTGGTCCTAAGCCTGAAAGTGAGTGAGGAAGAACTTAAGAATCGTTTGATCAGCAGAGGTCAGGTTTCCGGACGCAGTGATGATACTGAAGAGGTGATTGTGAATCGAATCAAAGAATATCATGCAAAAACTTCGCCAGTTGCAGATTATTACCAAAGCAAACAAAAACTCACCGAAATCAAAGGTGAAGGTAGTGTCGAAGATATTTTCCGTGCCATTTGTTCGGTGATCGATACTTTTATTTAAACTATTTTACCTTACCCTTATGCAGCACGATAATTTTATCGATTACATCCGTGTCCATTGCAAATCCGGACATGGAGGTGCAGGTGCTGTGCATTTTTTACGCGAAAAATTTCGTCCGAATGGGGGACCCGATGGAGGTAATGGAGGACGTGGCGGTCATATCATTCTCAAAGGGAATAAAAACCTTTGGACCTTACTTCATTTGCGTTATCACAAAAATCTGGTAGCTGATGATGGTGGACGGGGTGGTAAAAACAATTGTTCCGGTAAAAACGGAGATGATATTATTATTGAAGTTCCCTTGGGCACAGTCGGAAAGGATGAAGAAAGCGGTGAAGTTGAGATAGAAATTCTGGAACATGATCAGGAAATAGTATGGCTCCCGGGCGGTCGAGGAGGAATGGGAAATGCTCATTTTGCCACACCCACCAATCAGGCCCCTGATTATGCACAACCCGGAGAGGACGGACAAGAAGGATGGAAAATTGTTGAATTAAAAATATTGGCAGATGCCGGTATGGTGGGATTTCCTAATGCCGGCAAATCAACTTTGCTCTCTGTCATAAGTGCAGCTAAACCCAAAATTGCTGATTATGCCTTTACCACAATGACACCCCATTTAGGTATGGTTGAATATCGCGATGGCAAATCATTTTGCGTAGCAGATTTACCCGGCATTATTGAAGGTGCTGCAGAGGGTAAAGGACTGGGCCATCGGTTTTTAAGACATATAGAACGAAATCCGGTTTTAATCATGTTGATTCCTGCTGACAGTCCGAACCATATCAAAGAATATCAGATCTTGATGGACGAATTGCGTAAATACAATCCTGAATTATTGGATAAACAAATGTTATTATGTATTTCCAAAAGCGACATGCTGGACAAAGAATTAAAAGTCGAAATTCAGAAAGAGTTTCCTGAGAATTTACCCCTCCATTTCTTTTCTTCACTAACCAACGAAGGCATTCCGCAACTGAAGGACAAATTATGGAAGATGTTGAATGAAGAGAGCATCTAAGTATTTATAGAATGCTCCTGGAAATTTCTAGTTGTTATTTAGGGGCTACTGATTATCTCAAAGGTGCCTCAAATTCAAGGAAGCGTTCATGGGACAGTGCTATTGTGCAGTCCTTAGACGATGACAGTAAAGTTGAAAATGACAGTGAGAAGTAAAAATCAAGAAATGAACTGCAAGCTTATTGAAGTGATTTGACAAATTGCCGTGCATTTAAATAA
>DAIRSC010000374.1:0-2119 GCA_036804585.1 Chitinophagaceae bacterium | reverse complement strand
AATTTGCCCAGTGCGGCTTTCGAAGCTTCCTGTGTCTATACCCACAAATGTTTATATCGAAGATACATGGTTTTTAGCGAGCCGCAAAATGATTTCCCGAAGGGGCAACTTGTCCGCGTGCGAGCGATAACCGAGTCCACCGCATTGGGCGAATTTGCTGTTATAAGTTGTGCGCCACACATTGTGTTTTAGCAGGTGTCCACATGATTTGAAGTCTGGGTAATTATTACTGCTTAATTATTTTTGTTTTCTGAATTGAATAACTATTTTTTAGAATGTCTACAAAGTAAATTCCCTTTTGTAAATCATGTACATCGATTTTTTCTAAGTCATTAAAGGCGGGTATTCTTGTTATCAGTTTCCCAAAGACATCACGTATCTCCAAATCGCACAGTATCTGGTCTGCATTTAGTTTAACTGTGATAAAATCAGTGCAGGGATTAGGATAAATCATTTGAGATAGTGACGAAACCGATTTTTCCTCAAGACTTGTTGAAGTTGAAGTGTACGATGGTTTCATTTTATGAATGAATGAATCGTACGCTGCGCCAGAGTTTAAATTAACTGTAGGTGCATCTGGATCAAAATCAACTATACCGTAATAGTATCCTGTGGTAAGAATATTATTTAATCCGTCGATGCACATTCCATACGATTCACCGGTTGCAGTTGAACCTCCTATGCGTTTCGCGAAAAGAAAATTGCCAGAGTTATTTAAACCTGAGACAAAAATATCTTCGTAACCTATGGAGTTAAGTGTAAAAGTGCTGGGATTTGGATCAAAATCAGTTATTCCACTAAATCCGCCACTAAGAAAAATGTCGCCCGACGATTTTACTACAAGGGAACGTGCTATTTCGGTAGTGCTTCCTCCGATAGCTTTAGCCCAAACATAGTTTCCAGAACTGTTCAGTTTCGAAACAAAAATATCCATATCGCCAGCAGACGTTAAGTTAGCTACACTTGCACCGGGATCAAAATCTACAGTAGCTGAAAAAGTTCCAGTTGTGAATACATTCCCCAAGCCGTCTACTCCAATTGAATTAGGAATGTCCATATCAGCCCCACCGAAATTTTTTGCCCAAACAAAGTTTCCTGAATTATTAAGCTTTGAAATATAGACATCATATGAGCTACTATAACTAGTTAAATTTAATACGCAAGCATTCGGATCAAAATCTCCCGTGCCCATGAATGCTCCTGTTGTATAAATATTTCCTGTTGCATCGAGTGAAATAGCCTGACCAAATGCAGAGCCACCAAAATTCTTGGCATAAACTAAGTTTCCTGCCCCATCTAGTTTTATGACAAAAGCACCACCATTTGTTGCAGACAAATTGAAAACGCCAGGTCCGGGATCATAATCGACAGTATTCTCAAAACCGCCAGTAAAATAGATGTTTCCTGTGTTATCCACTTTTATCCCACCCGCTGATTCGTATCCAGTGTCACCAATGCCTATACCCCACACAAAATTCCCTGCCGAATTAAGTTTAACTAAAAATATATCATCTGCACCATTACCTGGTAGAATAAACGTATTATTTACATCTGGATCAAGATCACAATTAACTTGGAATCTTCCGGCAACAATAACATTGCCATTACCATCGACCGCAATAGAAGTACCTATCTCGGCAAAGCCACCTCCCATAGACCTGCCCCAAATAAAATTTCCTAATGAATCAAATTTTGTAACGAAAATATCTTCTACACTAACCGAGGTAACATCGTAAGTCGCAGGCCCGGGGTCAAGATCAACGCTGCCACAATGATAACCTGTTGTATATACATTCCCTGCAGCGTCAGTTGTTATTGCATAACCAATGTTGTTTGTTACATCTCCGTTTAATGTTTTTATCCATTTAAAATTGGATGATTGTGATTGAATTTCTTCACTCAAAATTACCTGTAGTGAAATTAGTATTATTAAAAATTTTAGTTTCATACATTGCGATTTTAACTTATTGTAACAAATAGCGTGCCATGCTTATATTCTATGTCTACCGATGTTTTGTCGGCCGAGGTGATTTTTTTTCCGAGGTCTGTCTTGGCGCATTACTTATAACGTATCAGGGCCTTGTCTATTTGGGCTTGCGGAGCATCAACTATCTTTACC
>DAIRSC010000373.1:0-2127 GCA_036804585.1 Chitinophagaceae bacterium | reverse complement strand
GCAAGCTTATTAAAGTGATTTGACAAAATGCCTTGCATTTAAAAAAGCGAAATTCACTCCCGAATTTATTGATATCAAATACTTTCACAATAACCAGCAGCCCCTCCTTACAAATGATCATAGGCTTTGAGGTAGGCTTTTGCGAACTGCGATTTGAAAAGTGTGTATTTGATGGCCAAAGGATTGATGAACTATTTTATGCAGCATGAATGATTTGAAGATTTTACTTTTGTTAATAGCTCATTTTGGGGACTATGATACGGGCATTCATCACGGAACCAAAGTGCTTTCCCATTTCTTCTATCGTATAGGCAGCATCGATGCGAAAATCGCCAATAGCAGTTCGACGCAGTGCCTGTAAAAAGCCGCCACAGCCTAGTTTTTGTCCAAAGTCGTGAGCCATAGATCGGATATAAGTGCCACTGCTGCAACGAATGCGGAAATGGATTTCAGGTAATTCTATTTTTTCAAAGTCGAAGGAGTGAATCATCACCTGACGTTTTTTCACTACGATTTCTTCACCTTTTCGGGCTTTTTCATAAATGGGTTTCCCGTCTTGTTTAATCGCCGAATGGATAGGCGGAAATTGCTCGATAGGGCCTAAAAAAGTATTCCGAATTGCCAGGAGTTCTTCGTCCTGATAATTGAGCACAGGCTGAAGGTTTTCCGGAACACTTTCCAGATCGTAAGTAGGTGTTGTGGCACCCAGTCGGATGATACCGGTATACTCTTTATCCATTCCCATAAGTTGTCCCAAAGTTTTGGTGGATTTTCCTGTGCAACAAATGACCAATCCACTTGCTAGGGGATCCAAGGTGCCGGCATGTCCGATCTTGGCTTTTGTCCACTTTTTTAATTGCGCAACTACTGCAAAAGAGGTCCATCCGTATGGTTTATCAATGAGCAGGGTAGAGCCTTCCAAAAAAGGGATCATTTCGAGGGCTTGTTTTGTCATGGATTGCAATATTATAGTAAATTGATGGATCGAAAGGATGAACCTAGTGGGATATCCTTTTCTAAATTCTACTCAATGATCGCAATAAAGTTGTGTGATGACCAACATATGCCCCATTCCCGGACGCACTGTATACCGACTGCCTCATATTCGACTTCAATTTTGCAGTTTCTCGGCCCAAAATACGAGACAACATCTGGGTTTAATAACTGGGAAGACCATATAAAATTTACATTTGAAAGCATATTGAACTTTCAAACCACCATCAAATTATAGATATTTATATGTATTTCGGTATAGTTATTAACATTTAAAAAAATCAGATAGGAATTATACAAGATGCAGTTTGTTAGAATCCCCTTGAACATTCTATATTTGCCCGATAAATTATTTTAAAAAAAGAAGTATTTCATGGCAACAACATCAGATATGCGTAGCGGACTCATCATTAAATTGGATGGGAGTTTGTATACGGTCGTAGAATTTGGACAAAATAAAACAGCACGTGCTGCTGCAAAAGTTTGGGCGAAGTTAAAAGGCGTAGACAATAACAGAACCATTGAACAAACATGGAACAGTGGCGAGACTATTTTCCCCGTGCGAGTAGAGAAAAAAACTTATCAATTTCTGTACAAGGATGAAACGGGTTATAGTTTTATGGACAATGAAACCTTCGAGCAAATAACGGTGACTGAGAATTTGGTGAATGCACCGGGATTTTTAAAGGACGGTCAGGAAGTGTTTGTGATGATCAATGGTGAAACAGATTTGCCTATTGGTGTTGAATTGCCTGAAAAGGTTGATGTATTGGTCACTTACAGTGAACCCGGCATGAAAGGCGACACGGCGACACGAACCTTGAAACCTGCTACTGTGGAAACAGGTGCAACCGTGAATGTTCCTTTGTTTGTCAATGAAGGGGAAATTATTCGCGTTAACACCAAGACGGGCGAATATGTTGAGAGAGTGAAAAATTAATTTTTAATTTAAACAACTTAAATATGGCTAAAGTAAAAAAAGCAGGCAACGCGCCTGTTGCCAAAGGTACGGGAATGAAAAAAGCCATACCTGCAAAAAACCCGCTGGTTAAACCAACAACGGTAAACCCTTCTGAGCCCAAAACCCCCCAAGCTCCGGCTACTTTTAATATCGATGAAATCATTTTATTGCTG
>DAIRSC010000372.1:0-2136 GCA_036804585.1 Chitinophagaceae bacterium | reverse complement strand
GAACGAAAATTACTCCATCATATACTGGAATCAACTATTTTCACGTTAATCAGCAAGCCCTAAGTATTTTTGTAATTGATTTACTACTTCAGGATTGATAATTTCCCACGGCAGTTGTTTTTTCCCAAAGTGTCCATAGGCCGCTGTTTGAAGAAATATAGGTGTATGGAGCGCTAAAATGTCTCTTATGGCATGTGGAGTCAAGTTGAATAGTTCATTCAAGATAGAAGTAAGCGTTTCGTCATTCAAGATTCCGGTTTGATGGGTATTGACATACAATGAAGTTGGCTTGGATCTTCCAATAGCATAGGAAATTTGTACAGTACATCGTTTGGCCAAACCGGCTGCAACTAAATGTTTTGCTACATAGCGTGCTGCATACGCCGCCGAGCGATCTACTTTACTAGAGTCTTTACCCGAGAACGCACCGCCACCATGTGGGCAACTGCCACCATAGGTATCCACGATTATTTTTCGGCCAGTGAGTCCTGTGTCACCATGTGGTCCACCCAATGTAAAACTACCCGATGGATTGATCATGTATTCAATGGTATCACTTGGAAAGTACTCGCTTACAATTGGAGTAATGATGTGTTGAATCACTTGATCCCTTATTTCTTGTTGTGAAATAGATGGAAGGTGTTGTGTACTCAATACAATATTCTCAATGCCTACCGGTATATCATTTTCATAGCGAACACAAACTTGCGATTTCGCATCTGGTAACAACCAAGGTAGCGAACCATTTTTTCGCAACAGCGCCTGGCGTTCCATTAATTTGTGCGCAATCTGAATAGGCATGGGCATGAGTTCTTTAGTTTCGTCGGTAGCATATCCAAACATAATACCCTGATCTCCGGCACCACCATCTATTACAGATGAATTGATTTCAGGGCTTTGTGTATGCAATAGGTTTTCAATATCAGCTGTATCGCAATTGAATCCGATGGCTTCGTCGATATACCCAATACTACGAATAACTTCTCGAGCAATTTCTACCGCATCTATGTTGGCATGAGAAGTAACCTCACCTGCAATGATTAATTTTTTCGTGGTGATTAAACATTCGGCTGCGACTTTCGCATTCGGATCTTGTGCGAGGTAAGCATCTAAGATAGCATCAGAAATTTGATCTGCAATTTTATCAGGGTGTCCTTCCGATACCGATTCGCTCGTAAATAGAAAATTATTGTTGTGGCTTGTGTGTTGTGTTATCATCGTTAGAATTGTTTAAATATTTTTTTTAATGAATGTTTGAGTTTCACAGTAATTTAAATGATTGATTATTTGACGGATTATTGAATAAGAATTTAAATATGGATATTCATGATTGAGTCTGTATTTCTAATGTAAATGAAATGATGTTTACCATGAATTCATTTGCTTGAATGAATCACAACATCTAGTCAAGCAGACAGATTAATTTCTTGATTTTGTTCCCGTTTACGTCGGTAAATGGCCCCTAATTAGAGCGTTTGCAGATGAACATCAACAATGCCCATTCGTTTTTGAACTCCAATCAATTCAATGATTTCTTGTTCTGCTAATCGTTTGAAAAATTCTAATCGTTCCTGGATGATTTTCTCATCGTCTTCTTTGAGGGTGAAGATTTGATGTACCAAATTGCATGTTTTTTAAAGTTAAAAAATATGCAGTTCAAGAAATTTGTTGAAAAACAACCAAAATTAAAGGAAGATAGATTTCGTTTAATTTTGATTGTTAATCCACATTAATTGACCACAGCGGTGTGAACCCACTCGGTTGGTATCATAGTTTAGCTATGAACTCGAAATGCAATGCAAACTTATATTCTAGTTTGGGCTAATAATAAAATTTTTTTATAGATGTGGGCTTCCCAAAAGTTCTTCTAATTTGAAGTTGAGTTAAAGATATATTGTGGTATGTCTATTTAGTTGATTTTGCTGGTTATGGCAAGATTTGATTTTTTTGTTTTTCAAGAGTCTAGAATAAACTGTGCTATTTAAAAGAACGAATAAAATCAATACTTTTAAATTATGTTGTACCCTAAAAATAAAAAACCCTTGAAAGTCTTCACTATCAAGGGTTTTCGTTTAAAGCTTGCGGACCGGACGGGACTCGAACCCGCGACCTCCGCCGTGACAGGGCGGCATTCTA
>DAIRSC010000371.1:0-2153 GCA_036804585.1 Chitinophagaceae bacterium | reverse complement strand
GTTTGTCAATTCACGTTAGTATATTGGTCTGCTGATTAAGATGAAAATAGTTGATCCCAGTACATGATGGAGTAATTTTCGTTCATTTTGATGCAGAATAATTTTTCCTATCACCTCAATAAGCTTGCAGTTTTTTTCTCATTTTCACTTCTCACATGCATCTTCAAATTCCGCGTCATCGTTCAAGGGCTTTACCACAGTACTATCCCTCGAACGCTTCCTTGAATTTGAAGCGCCTTTGAGATAATCAGCAAGCCCTATATTAGCTCTTAGACTAAAGAGAAAAGATATTTCAAAAATGTTTAATCGGTATTATTGCACAAGTTGTATCTACTCCTTATCAGCCAAAGATTATTCAGATTGAAAACTGAATACTTCTGAATTTCTTTCTATCATTTTTACTAGACGCCCTTACATCGCTGCTGCTATTAATTTTTGGGTATATGTATTTTGAGGGGAATGATAAAGGGCATTGGCATCCTGATATTCAACTACAAGCCCCTGATTCATCACAGCAATATGCTGGCTGATGTGTTTAACAACGCCCAGATCATGTGAAATAAATAAATAACTCAAATTAAACGCTTCCCTTAATTCGAGAAGTAGATTTAAAATTTGGGCCTGAACACTTACATCCAAGGCACTTACACTTTCATCACAGATCAATAATTTAGGTTGTAAAGCAAGTGCACGGGCAATACAAATTCGTTGTCGTTGACCGCCCGAGAATTCATGTGGATATCGATGGGCATGTTCAGGTAAGAGTCCTACTTGTAAAAGCAAGGATTCCATTTTGGCAATTCGTTCATGGGTATTCCATAAACCATGAACCGCCATCGGTTCTATAATGGCTTTCCCAATTTGCAGAGCAGGATTTAAACTGGAATATGGATCCTGAAAAATCATTTGTACCTACCGGCAATATTTTTGTTTTTCTTCGCGATTCATCTCCCAAATAGATTTTCCCTGATATAAAATAGTGCCGTCAGAATATTCGTTCAAACCAACTATGGCTTTTCCTAAGGAAGTTTTTCCGCAACCGCTTTCTCCAACCAGTCCCAAGGTTTCGCCCTTTCGAATTGTTAGATTAATTCCATTCAACGCATCGAACTGGCGGATTGTTTTGCCCCAGAAGTTCTTTTGGATGCTGTAGGATATCTTTAAATCCTTTATTTCCAATAGAACAGGTTGTTGTATAATTTCTGCGATTTGTTGTTCAAATGATTCTTCGCTGATGATATTATCCTTTTCGACAATTTTTCCAGAAATCATATCCTCCACAGTGGGTAGTTTTCGAATTCGTTTTCCGGGTTCCGGACGACATGATAGCAAACCTCGGGTATAAGATTCCAATGGATTTTCGAAAAGGTTTTTGGAGCTGGATTTTTCAATCATTCTACTCCGATACATAACCAATGTATCATCAGCAAAGTTTTTAACCAGTTGCAAATCATGAGTGATAAATAGCAACGCCATGTTTTTTTTGACTTGTAATTTTTTCAGCAAGTCTAAAATGGTTTTCTGCACAGTCGCGTCAAGAGCGGTGCTAGGTTCGTCGGCAATTAAAATCTGCGGATTACAACTTATCGCCATGGCAATCATGACCCGTTGTTTTTGTCCTCCGGAAAGTTCATGAGGATATCTTTTTAAAATGGCCGGAGGGTTGGGTAAATCTACTTCTTCGAATAAGGCTAACGTTTTTTTCTCCGCCTCGCTATGAGATACATCAAGATGCTTGCAAATCATTTCTGTAACCTGTTCACCGCATCGCATGAGTGGATTGAGGGAGGTCATAGGTTCCTGAAAAATGAATCCAATTTCTTTCCCCCGAATTTGTTCCAGCTTATCATTTGAACAATTTAATAGATTTAATCGTTCTTCACCCAAACGCAACCATATTTCACCTTGCGGATACCTGGTCTGTTGTGGAGGCAATAACTGTACAATTGACATGGCAGTTACGGATTTGCCCGAACCGCTTTCTCCCACCAATGCCAATGTTTTTCCGGCTTCTAATTCAAAACTAATTTGTTGCACAGCATGGGTGCGCGCCATATCGCTGATAAAATCCACCGAAAGGTTTTTGACTTCAAGCACGGATGTAGAGATTTTTTCCATGCGTTTCATGCATTAAAATCGCAAATGTTTGACGG
>DAIRSC010000370.1:0-2201 GCA_036804585.1 Chitinophagaceae bacterium | reverse complement strand
GTCATTTGGCAAAAAAGTTCAAGGCTTTTTGAATTTTTAAGTATTGAGTGATCTTGTTGATCATGATATGATTAAAAACTCAAAGTAACGCAGAAATTTTTAAGCCAAATGACTTAGCTAATTCTTTTTGATCGTTTTGCAACGGTCTCATATTGTTTAAAATCGTGGGCTTGGTTTTTAATAAATTCAATGCTATGAAATTATTCATTTCTTGTTACCTGTGTTACGTCCTAATTTTCTCAGGATTTTCTGTTAACACTGGTTATGCCCAGGCCAATTATAATTGTTATATCAAAAATATTACGCAAACCTCCCCAACTACATTGGAGTTTGATATTTGGTTGGAGTCAACCGGTGTTGACACCTTTAAGCTAACTTTTATCCAGGCAGGAATTGACTTCAATTATAATGGTATCATCAACGGAGGAACCTTAAGTGGTTTGATGGTGGCAAATAGTGCAGATCCAAGTTTGCCACCCTCTCAGCAAACACATCCTATTCAAATCAATACCACTTCTAAACAATATCGAATAGCAGCTTCTGTTGCCAACGCAACCATTGCAACAACGATGATTCCACCTCCGGGTATGAATTTGGGAACTTTCCGGATCACGAATACCGTTCCTTTTACGGCAAATAGTACCCCGAATCTTCAATGGTCTTTTGTGAATACACCGAATCAGACTCAAACAGCCATTGGCGCCTATGTCAATGGCGCTACAACCGGTATTAATCTCACTATTCCAGCTAATCATTTTGTTTTGGGTAATCCTGTTTTAAATCAAATTTCGAATCCAACCCTAGCTGTATTAACCAATGGGAGCGGCGCCGATACAATCTGCACTGGAAATACAGCTAACATTCAAGTCGCTATTCAAGGTGGGGTGTCTCCTTATACGGTAATTTACTCCGACGGCTCACAACAAGATACGGTGTTTAATTATCTGAGCGGAACCGATATTACAGTCACTCCTTTAGTAACAACCACCTATTCCTTGGTGAGCATAACCGATAATTCCAATAATCCTTGTTTGGCCAATAACGGATTGGTTTCTGTTATCGTAAAAAATAATACCAACTTATCCCTCAGTCAAAACGGAAATGCCGCATCTGTGACCGGTATAAAATCGAGCGCAGTCCTGGTGGGTGAAGCCAATCAAATCTTATTCATTGATGATGAATGTAATCGAATTGGACAGATATCTGATTTGCCGGGCGGAAATAATCCTGGCCTATGTAATGTAAGTGTTCAAGTAGAAAATGCAGTGCCTAATATCAACGGACAACCCTATACCGGTAGGTGGTATTCCGTTGTTCCATTTAACAATCAAAATTTGAATTGCGAAATGGCTATTTATTTTACCATGGAGGATTTTATCAACTACAATGCTGCCAATGGTTCTTTCAGAGATTTTCCAACGACCAATAATACCAATGATCCCAATGTGGCAAATATTCGTTTATTGCAACGCGATTTTAATGATCAACTAACTTTTTTAATTCCACAAACATCTTGGAATAACTCTTTGAATTGCTGGGAAATTCGATTTACGGTGAATCGTTTCCTCAGATACGCACTCACTTCCATTAATCCGGATACCGTGAATGTGCCTGCTAATGTCCTTACATTTACCGGGCGTAAACTTCAAAATAGTGATGAGTTAACCTGGAAAGCTACCGAAAAAAATATGAGCCAATATAAATTGTACCATAGTGGCGATACTCTCAATTTTAACCTCATTAAGACGACTAATTCTAAAGCGCCTAATGGAAACAGCACAAATCCGCTCAATTATATTACCCGGAATTTAAATCCTCTTCCCGGCCATAATTATTACAAACTACAACTCATTGATAAAAATGGCGATGCCTGGTTTCATCCTGAATTGGTTCATTTGTTCTGGTCATCTGCTGCCACGCCCATCATCGTTTATCCGGACGGAAATCAGGGAATGAATATTGATTTTTATTCGCTATCCGACCAATCTTTGCAAATCCGTTTAATTGATATGAGCGGACGAACCATACGAATTCTGAATGCCTTGGTGTTAAGTGGAAACAACAAACTGAAACTACCCATGGATGGCCTTGCAAAAGGCATTTATCAATTGCAGATTTTTAATGCTGCTGAAAAATTATTTTCCGAAAAATTTTTTAGATAGGGCTTGCTGATTATCTCACAGGCGCTTCAAATTCACGGA
>DAIRSC010000369.1:0-2237 GCA_036804585.1 Chitinophagaceae bacterium | reverse complement strand
GTGTAGATGACTACATAATTCCATTTTCCGTTGAGAAAATGTAAAATACTTCGAATGGATTTCATTCGGATAATAAACCGTAAATTTACATTTTAAATCATGGGAGATGGAAGAAAGTAAAAGGCAAAAACAAATTGCTAACCTCATACAACAGGAGATGAGCGATATCTTTCAGCGCGAGGGGCTCAATATTATTCACAATGGTATGATATCCATTTCCAAGGTAAAAGTGACTCCCGACCTCATGGAAGCGCGAATTTACCTGAGTTTTTTTCAGATTGATCAACCCCAGGCCATGCTAAAACATATTAAAGACCGGGATTGGGAATTGCGTAAACACCTGGCGGAACGTATCCGAAATCAGGTGCGAAAAATTCCGGTCATCCATTACTTTTTGGATGATACCCTGGACTATGTATTTAAAATGGAAGAGTTGTTTAAAAACTTGGACATTCCAAAATCCAAGGAATAGAAGCCGGGGATAATGGCCCTTTTCTGTGGGTGGTGTTAGTTTTAAATTTTATCCTGATAAAAGAAAAAGAAGAAAACCGCCGCCAACCATTCCTTCCGGATGTATTTACCTTCTCCAATCCGACTACCTTTATAATACACGTCACCATCGTCTTCTATTTGTCCGATGCGGCTACCGTTCTTGTAAACATCCCCATCGTCTTCAATCTGGCCCACTCTTGAACCATTGAGGTAAATATCTCCATCATCTTGTATTTGTCCGATCCGAGATCCATTTTTATACACATCGCCATCCGCTCCAATCTGACCTACCCGCGAACCATTGATATAAACATCTCCATCTTTTTCAATCTCCGCAATACGGCTGCCTTTATAATAAACCGACTGAGCTTGTGTGCCCAAAAACAGGAATAAGCTAAACAGGGAAAGAAAAAAAACTTTTAGCATGGGTATTTTTATTGAAAGATAAAGGTAGCGGAAAAGAGAGATGAATTCAAGCATTCAGTTCAAAAGCGGAGACTGTACTAAATCGCAGAACATTGCATTCTCAACACCCGATGAGCGCTCATTCTTGCACCAATGCTTTAGTAACAGCATAACAAATATTTGTTTAGGTTTGCAATCACATGGCCTTCCTGAAGAAAATAGATCGTTATATCCTGAAGAATTTTCTGGTCACTTTTGCGGCTTTATTAATTGCCTTTGCGGCTATTGCTATTGTGATTGATTTCACAGAAAAAATCAATGATTTTGTCAACAAAAAAGTTTCGGCTTTACAAATCCTGCTATACTTCCAAAACTTCATCCCTTATATACTGGCCTTGCTTTTTCCCATTTTCATTTTTGTAGCCGTTATATTTTTTACTTCCAAACTGGCCAATCGCTCGGAAATCATTGCCGTACTGAGCAGCGGAGTTAGTTTTAAACGATTTTTAAGACCTTATGTTTTCGGAGCGGCCCTCATCTCCATCACCCTTTATGTGGCCAATCATTATATCATACCGGTTGCCAATCGAAATCGTATCGAATTTGAAGAAAAATATTTTTGGGAAAAGTCATACAGCAAAGATGATAATTTTCATATGCGTATCGGCCCCAGTGAATACATCTATATGCAAAGCTATAATCCTGAAAGCAAAACAGGATACCGCTTTAGTTATGAAAAAGTACAAGGCACCAAACTGATTCAAAAAATCACAGCCGACCGAATAACCTTTGATAGTACCAAAAAGGAATGGAAGCTATTCGATGCCATTACCCGAAACAATAATGGCCCGCTGGAAAGCTTGATTACCTTCCCTTGTGTGTACAAAAATTTTTCGTTTAAACCCACGGACCTTATTGAACGTCGGGAGATTAAACAAATGATGACGGCTCCTCAGCTCAATGCTTACATTCAAAAGGAGTTAAACAAAGGCAGTGAAAATCTGAATGAATATTTTATTGAAAAATATCGCCGCACTGCCGCACCTTTTTCCGCATTCGTACTCAGTATTATTGGGGCATGTATTGCATCCCGTAAAGTACGCGGAGGTAGTGGTATTCACTTGGCCATCGGCTTAATGTTATCAGCTGCCTATATTTTTCTTATGCAATTTTCCACCACCTTTTCGGTAAAAGGTAATCTGCATCCACTCATTGCCGTGTGGATTCCGAATATCATTTTCAGTTTTATTGCCTATCTCATTTACCGAAAGTATTCCAAATAATTAGGGCTTGCTGATTATCTCATAGGCGCTTCAAATTCAAGGAAGCGTTCAAGGGGT
>DAIRSC010000368.1:0-2249 GCA_036804585.1 Chitinophagaceae bacterium | reverse complement strand
GCTGCCTTGAACTTCTCCATCCACAATCAACCCAGGGTATTTTTTATGTAATAAATCAACCGCATCTCGCATTTTCTTGGCTTCGCTCAAATTACTGGAGCCAAAATTCGAATAGGATAAAAGTGCAACACGGGGAGTTACATTCAAACTCTTTAAATGCTCTGCAGCCAATAAAGTAATGTCCACTAAATCTTCTGCACTCGGAAACTCGTTGATGGTGGTATCGGCAAAACAAATGGGTCCGCGTTTGGTCAACATCACATACATACCCGCCAGCTTTTTTACCTTATCCTCTACCCCAATAATTTCTAAAACCGGTCGCAAGGTATCCTGATATTTTCGGGTCAATCCGGTAATTACCGCATCGGCTTCTCCACACTCCGCCATCATACATCCAAAGTAGTTACGTTCCCGCATGATCTTTTTGGCCTCGTATAAATTATAGCCTTTCCGATTCCGCTTTTTAAATAACAACTCCCCGTAGGCATTTCTTTTCGCTTCCAAATCATCGGCTTTCGGGTCAATGATTTCGATGCCGCTTAAATCAAGGTTATGCTCTTTGATGATACTTTTTATTCTTCGCAGATTTCCCAAAAGTATCGGTATGGCAATGCCCTCATCTTTTACTATTTGAGCTGCCTTTAGGGTTTTAAAATTTTCAGCATCTGCAAAAACGACCTTCTGCTTATATTGTTTAGCTTTATTAAAAATAACCTTGAGGATATTGTCTTCACTTCCCTTTCGGTTAATTAATTCTTCTTCATACGCTTTCCAATCCGTAATCTGTTTTTGAGCAACCTTTGATTTTACAGCAGCTTTGGCCACTGCGAGTGAAACCCTCGACAATAATCGCGGATCCATCGGTTTAGGAATGATATAACCCGGGCCATAACTCAGGTTTTTTTCCTGATAAGCCATATTCACCATATCCGGAACACTCTCCTTGGCTAATTCGGCAAGGGCTTTTACAGCTGCCAACTTCATATCTTCATTAATCGTTTTAGCACGAACATCCAATGCACCCCTGAAAATGTAAGGGAAGCCCAGCACATTATTTACCTGATTGGGATAATCGCTTCGACCTGTAGCCATAATAACATCCGGACGTGCTTTTACTGCTGTTTCGAAATCAATTTCAGGATCAGGATTTGCCAATGCAAAAACAATAGGATTTTTAGCCATTCCTTTCAACATGCGCGCATTCACGATTCCACCTCTTGATAAACCGATAAAAACATCGGCACCTTTCATGGCCTCTTCCAGCGATTTTATTTTCCGGGTGGTGGCAAATTTTTTCTTGCTCTCATCTATATCTTTCCGATCTTTTGTGATGGCTCCTTTACTGTCAAACATCACGAAGTTTTCATAGCGTGCCCCTAATCGGATATATAATTTACAACAAGCCATGGCCGAAGCACCGGCACCACTTACCACAATTTTTGCGGTGCGAATATCCTTATGCTGAATTTCCAGGGCATTGAGCAAAGCTGCTGACGAAATAATGGCAGTACCATGCTGATCGTCATGCATAATCGGAATATTTAATTCCTTTTTTAAGCGTTCTTCAATTTCAAAACACTCAGGGGCTTTGATATCCTCCAAATTAATTCCTCCAAAGGTTGGTTCAAGCGCTTTAACGGTTCGAATAAATTCTTCTGTATCCTTGGTATTGATTTCGATATCAAATACATCGATATCGGCGTAAATTTTAAACAATAAACCTTTTCCTTCCATCACAGGCTTGGAAGCTAAAGGACCGATATCTCCCAATCCCAATACGGCCGTGCCATTCGAAATAACTGCAACCAAATTACCTTTGGCTGTGTACTTATAGACGTTTTCAGGATTTTTTTCGATTTCCCGGCAAGGCTCGGCCACTCCGGGCGAATAGGCCAGCGAAAGATCGCGTTGTGTTTTAGTTTCTTTAGTCGGGATGACCTCTATTTTTCCGGGTTTGCCTTTGGAATGATATTCCAGGGCATCTGATTTTCTGATCTTTTTATTCATGTGATTTGTAGCCTGTTTCAAGCGGTGAAATTACAACAATGCTTATTTTTAAAGGATTTAAATTCCCGAAAAATAATTTCTATGGGTGTATAACGATTCCCGGTCATCATTTCGAATCAGTAATATGAGTCGATTTTATAATTCACAAGGGTATTTCCTATCTTTACCCCCATTGATTCATGATGAAAAAGATTTTACTCCCCGCTATAGCTATGCTTACGTTGATTAGTTTTGCCCAAGAC
>DAIRSC010000367.1:0-2255 GCA_036804585.1 Chitinophagaceae bacterium | reverse complement strand
TCACTTTTCTTCCTAAAAATGACCCGATCCTCTGGGATTCATGCAACAAAGCCGAAATTAGAGGTTGGTGGAATATAATTCAGGCATTGTTCAAATGATCCTATACCGAAGTAATAGTTGGCAAGGTTTAAACGGTAAATATCCCTGGTTTCATTCTCACCCATTAGTTCATTTTTATACAGCTCAATAAACTGAAGCGCCCATTTAAAGTCTTTTACACGAATAGCGTTGCTGGATACGGCCCAGTATCGGCTGGGATGTAACTTTCCTTCATAATGAAGAAAACCTCGTGCAAGATTATCTTTATACAACTCATTCAGCATCACTTCTAAATGATTGTTTTCCAGGTCTTGGCTTAGCAGTAATATGCACAGGCTTCGTAAATAGGAATACAATTCCTGGTGACTTTCCTGGTCGATTTCAGCTCCGTGGGATTTTAAAAATTCGAACAAGGATTGTATTTCCGTAAACTCCGGAGCGGGTTTTCTGAGCAGGTTAAAAATGTCGTAGTTTGCCTTGAAAATAGCGGATTTTGCTAGGTATTCAGGCGTGACGATAATGGTATTAATTAATATTTCCAGGTGCTCTGGAGGGTCTATTTTTGAAAATTTTTGTTGAAGCAGCAACTTGTTTAAAACGGTTATCTGACGAAAACTGTGACTGATATCGAGCGTTTGAAGTAGTTGTGGAACATATAAATCTCCCTTTTTTTGATTATTCAGACATTCGAATTCATGAATGGCATCGTCTAGTAAAGTCTGGTTATCGAAATACTTAAGATTTTTTATGGGGGTTTCTGCCTGTTGTTTTTGTAACCTTGTAAGAGTGGAGGAATATCGGTCAATTAAGCCCCTTTTTCTAAGGATTTCAGCATAAGTCAAGCCTTGGTTGAATTCATTGTCATCATGTAAATAGGTTCTTACTAACAAAGCATTTTTAATCAATTTATGCACTTCAACCATAACTTTTTCAAGTCGACCATCCACAAAGGGATGGTCAGGAAATAATTCTGAATAAATCTGGTATTTATCTAATCCAGGATTTTTGGATGAAAGTTGCGGGTCAAGGCAGATTTTTGCTAGAGTTGGGGTAAAACTTTTCATTTTACCTTGATTAAAGAAAGGAATATCAGATATTTGGAGAACAAATGCTCTCTCTTGTGCAGTGAGTGAAGGAATAAGCTCGAAGAGAAAACGGTGTTCCATATGCGTTGCGAATTTTTCAAAAAAAGTGTAATATTTTAATCCAATTAGGTGCAGGAGATTTGTGTCATCAAAAAAGTTAATCTTTAAACACGTTGATTATGGCAAAAAACGTACATTTTATTGCGGTTTTTCTCGCAGTATTCCTCTTCACTTCTATGGTGGTGTTTGCATCGACACCTAATTTTTCGGATTTAAGGCTAGTGGAAACATGCCAGGCGCCTGCGCCGGATAGTTTCAGGGTTGCCAGTGCCGGAGGCAATTTTATTTCACTTTCCTGGAAACCTGTATGGCCAGGGGCTGCTTATTTTTTAACGGCGTCCGAAAAAAACAGTTCAGGAGGCTGGGTTCCGATTCAGATATTTCCGGATATTCAGGACACCAGTTTTACCGTGGATGGCTTGGAAGGAGGAAAATCATATCGGTTTCATATTTCCACCAAGTGTACCAATGGCGATATAAGCGACCTGACCGCCTGGGTAGACGGTATATCTTTGATTGTGGATCTGACCTTGTTGGGTAGAACGCCCAAAAACCCTTTACCTATCAGTGGTAATGGCATTCCATATCAAAGTTACGAATGGATTGGCTTCAAAGTGTCTGGAAACGGAGCTAGTGGTTTGTTTGAAGTAGAAGTAAATGAAGATGGTGATGTGCCATTGGCTTTTATCAGAAGGGTAAATTTGGGAGAAAAGATTGTGGCGGTGGATGGGAATGATCTTTATCCTATTCCTATGCTTCCGATAATTGAAGATGTAGCTATTCCTTTTCGGATCAATCAAATTTTACCAGAAAATAATATTTCGATTGGGAAAATTAATATTATTGAACATTTTAGCCCCCCATCCATTGATCTTTAAATTTTTGGAACTTGGAAGCCTAATTATGAATTTCAATTGCGCAAAGCTGATGAGGTTGTTCTGATTCCACCAGGTAAGGGAATCGGCCAGGGAAGGCAAATTGATTCGTCCTGGTCATCTTTCCAACCCAGATTTAATTATCCATTCTCAAACCAACTCGAAATTAATTTTGGTGTCGATTTAATATCAAGCA
>DAIRSC010000366.1:0-2263 GCA_036804585.1 Chitinophagaceae bacterium | reverse complement strand
TCAACAAGATCGCCATGGAGAAAGGTCTTCGTTTCGCTATCCGCGAAGGTGGCCGTACAGTAGGTTCTGGCCAGGTGACTGAGATTCTGGATTAATTTTCGAATCGCATCCTAAGGATGAATGGCTACTCGAAAGGGTAGCCATTTTTATTGCTTGGAAGTTTGATCGAGCATTTCTTGAGGTAGTAATACTTTTCAAATAAAGACACTGGCTCTTGTTGCGTGAGAACGATATCTCTTTGATTTTGGCAATCACAAACCAAAATCCATATGAAAGGCCAAAATTTTAATTTTAGCAGCCTTTTAAGAAAAGGCTTGACGCTGATGGGGAGCATTTCTATTGCCATTGGCTGTTCGCAGGAGGTTGTCGAAAGAAATGACGACATTATCCCGATCCTCGGTGAGAATGTTTTTGTGTCAAAGGGCATTCTTAATTTCAAAAAACTGGACGACTATGCAAATCTGATCGGAAATCCTGACAACCCAGATAGAGAGCGGGTTATAGCCACCCTTGACCAACTGGCCGGTTATAAATCTCTGAAATCCGTGTATCAATCAAGGCAAAAATCAGGGCAAGCAGCGCGAAGCGCAGAAGAGATTGAAGAAGATGAACTAGCCGACTCCAATGAGTTCATAAGCACATTGATCAATGATGAGGGCCTTATTCGAATTGATGATTACTATTTCAATATTGATGTATACGCTCAGCAAGTACTCGCACTGAACACTGACTACAGTAGTGATCTTGGGGATTTGGCAAGTCTGCAGTATCAAACAAATCCTAACATACTCGTTTATTCGACCTCTGACGATGTAATAGATATCTTGTTTCCGACCAACAATATTGCAAGGAGCTCGAATAATGGACGATCTGAACTCTTCTGCCGTGATTCAGGGGCCCCGCGAAATGTAGATATCAGGGATTTCAATATTGCCACTCGATTCAGGCAGAGCAATCGAGTAGTTTATCAAAAACTTGGGATTTATTTTTCTCTTCTGGCAAAAACAAAAACTCAATATAGGAGCGACATTGGTTTTTGGGTTAGTAATGCGGACTGTGGACAGTACATTCAGTATTATTACGAATTCAAGCCAAAGTGCAGGAACGCCCAGTTTGGAAGCGGCACTAAATCCGATGACGGTTGCGATAATACTCTGAAATACAGACCATATGAAAAAGCGTCAGAGGCTTGAACTACTATCTTTTTGGCGCCAGATTTCACGGTTATAGCCAGTTGAGCGGTGGGTACGAGATTAGGGGAAACTTCTAAAGTGTACCAATCAATATTCGTGACAGTTGTGCTTCTTTTTGTAGTCTTAGAAATTGAAGCTCAAAAGACAGTTGTTCTTCGGCCTGCTTTGGGCATGCACATTCCTTTTAGCCATGTAGTTGATCGAACACTTGCAGAAAGTTCTTTTTCAAGTTACTGGAGTATTGCGCCACAATTTGCAATTGACCTTCAGTATTCATGGAGTCCTAAAAACTCGTTGTCAATTGGCTACCAAGCTTCTGCTCTGGATGTTGGTTATCAGTATGCAAAACCCCAACAGGGATTTGTTACTAAAACTCTTTCATCAAGGTACCTAATGGTTTTTCCTATAGGCTATAGTAGATACCTTTTTGATGGACATTGGTTTCCAATAAAGGCGAAGTTGAGTGATTATTACGTCATCAATTTTTCATTCAACTTAAACTTTGGCTTGAGCTATTGTTACCTGCCATTAACAACTGGAGATAACATTTTGCAGACTCGAAGTTTCGGTGATTCCCAGGTTCGCGAGCAGATTTTGAGTCGAGATAATTTGGCTATTTTTTTTGGATTTACTGTTCAATTCCAAAGAAAGTCAAGAAATACAATTCAACTTTCTTTTGTTTACTCGAAGGGCTTTGTTCGACAACTTGAGCAGTCCGTGGATTATCGGGTAGATAGCCCGAATTATGACTACCGTGCACTGACTGGAAGCCGAGGATCGTATGCCGCACTTCAAATCGGTTACCCAATATGCATTTGGTCCGGAAAGTAATTTTGGGCTAAAGGCCTGATAATCAATAGTAAGGCGCTCTTTAGATTTTTCTAAAGGGCGCTTTTGTTTTAAGGTCAATTGTTCTACCTTTGCAGTCCTTTTGAATTTAGGGTACGGGTGGCGGATTCAAAGGGGGCCCAACAGGAGAAAAACCTTGAAAAACACACGGGTGTAGCTCAATTGGTAGAGTAGCGGTCTCCAAAACCGTTGGCTGGGAGTTCGAGTCTCTCCACCCGTGC
>DAIRSC010000365.1:0-2269 GCA_036804585.1 Chitinophagaceae bacterium | reverse complement strand
CATCAGTTGTTGAGGTGCCTGCGAATGAACTGGCCCAAACATAGAATCCTGCGGTGTCCAATTTGAGTACAAATATATCCGGATTGTTTGAACCAGAAGTCACCAGATTATTGACCGCCGGTCCGGGATTAAAATCCGAGGTTCCGCTAAAGTTACCGGTAATGAGAATGTTCCCCAGTTTATCTAAAAAAATTGCGGATGAAACATCATCGTAATATCCGCCCACTTTTCTAGCCCAGACCAATTGGCCGTTGGGTGTCATTTTGGTGATATAAATATCTGAATAGCCTAACTGTACCACATTTAAATTAACCACCCCCGGACCAGGGTCAAAATCGGTCAGGTCTTTAAAATTTCCAGTGGTGTAAATAAAGCCTTGCGCATCCACAGCAACAGAAATACCTTCAACAGAGTATGCGGAAGAAGTTTGATAAGCCCATGCCAATGTTGGTGTTTGAGCATTCAATAATTGAACACACAGTAATAAAAAAGTACTAAATAAAATTTTTTTCATTTTACCAATTTAATCCTGTAAAATAAACAGGTTTTTAGATATGGGCAATAAAAGCACGTATAAATATATATATATTTATATAATATATATTATAAAATTATTATTGTTGATACAAATTATATCCTAAGACCTCGTAAATGAGTGCTTTTGAATCCAAATTTTGCTGTTGGACACAGCCAACAGCGAAAGTGAATCAAAAAATTAAATAGGACTTGCTGATTATCTCATAGGCGTTTCAAATTCAAGGAAGCGTTCGCGGGGTAGTACTGTGGAACAGCCATTGGACGATGACGCGGAATTTGAAGATGCATGTGAAAAGTGAAAATCAGAAAAAAACTGCAAGCTTATTGAGGTGATATGAAAAATTATTGTGCATCTAAATGAAGGAAAATTACTCCATCATGTACTGGAATCAACTATTTTCAGGTTAATCAGCAAGCCCTAAATAGTTCGGCTCATAGCGATTACACATCCATCATAGTTCAATTTCGTTTCTGACTTATTGTGAGACCGTTGCAAAACGATCAAAAATAATTGGCAAAGTCATTTGGCTTCAAATTTCTGCGTTACTTTGAGTTTTTAACGATATCATAATCAACCAGATAAAACTCCATACTTAAAAATTTTTTTGCCAAATGACTTTTGAAATGGTCTCATAAATGCCGGGATTGTCTTGAAATCATTAAAAAAACGTAATCAAATTTCATCTAGTCATTAAAATGCAGATTCGATTTGATTGTACCTTGTGGTCTGATTATGAAGTCAAAAAAGTGAAGAAACGTTTACGTTCCTTTAGGCTTCGAAAAGGTTTTTTAATCCATTCCTGAATTTGGATCAGTTTACCATTCACATAAAGTAATTTATATTCTTCTGAGGATATAAAACCCTGATTGCGATATTCGATATAAATGCTTTGTAAGTTTCCGGTCAGTTTAGTTGCTGTAATGGTAAAGACGCGGGTTGGTAATTCAGGGTCCAAAGCAGTATAGGTGAGCGTGGTCGTGCCGGTGCTGTCTTCAAATACATCGATGCGATATTTGTTGTCGAACTTTTCCTGATTGATATGGGCTTTATAAAAAATAGAGTTAATGTCTTCCCAATCAATCGCTGAAGCACTCAGTTCCTCTTGGTTTTTATCAGCTCCATCTATCGTGAGTACAGAAAATTTTAAGGCACTTTTTTCATAAGACTCCAAGTTATCCCTTAGGAGCATGTATATGTCGGGATAGTTAATATAACTCTCTCCTTTGTATACCTTTTTCGTAGCATCGCCACAAGCACCGATGAGCAATAAACAAATCCATGAAAAAGCGAAAGTGGGTTTATAATAGTTGATCATATTACGCGGTATCCATCTTTGATTAATAATTCAGTCACTCGTTTTTTATAATCACCTTGTACGATGATCTGACCATCTTTTACTGAACCACCTGCACCGCATCTGCTTTTCAGTGATTTACCCAACAACTCGATATCTGCAGTGTTTCCTACAAATCCGAGTACTAACGTCACTACTTTACCGGCTCGGTGCTTGGTGTCCAGATTTACTTTTAATTTTTGAGCGGAGGCAGGTGGAGTTGCTACTTCTTCGTTTTCGGTAGATTGCAGCATTTCAGGATTGGTTGAGTACACTATACCACTCTGGAATAAATTTTTCTTACTCATATTAAAGGTTCTTTGCCCCATCCGGGATCAGAAGTTGTAAAGATAAAGGATGTAATTTTAAATGACAGTACCCTTCACAAGAATGGGCAT
>DAIRSC010000364.1:0-2289 GCA_036804585.1 Chitinophagaceae bacterium | reverse complement strand
AATCTGCAAATGCCCAATGTCCGGCAAAGCCTGAACAGAAAAGGTGTTTTGTATAAATAAAAAAAACTGTTCAAGATCTTTTTGATAAGCCTGAACAGTATGAATTGAATATCTTTTTTCTGTTCGGATATATCCAATAAAGTCTGATATGGAGTCCATATTCGACATCATTGGCCGAAAGTACGATAATTATTTGGATGGGTCTACAACACCAGCCTGAATCTGCTGCTTGTAAACAGCTTTCAGAACCTCACCACGACGGCGAACTGATTTTTTTGTGTAGGACTGTCTTTCTCTCAATTGAATAAGAATGTGCGCCTTCTCAAATTTTTTCTTGTATTTTTTGAGGGCCTTATCAATGCTTTCGCAGTCTTTGGAATCAATGATTAACATAAATAAATTTCTGTTTTGGGTCGCAAAAGTAAGGTAAACATATCAGAAATTCAAAATATTTTAAGAAATATACGATTTTTTACCCCTACAACGGCTCTTAATTGCTGAGTTTGATTTTTAATTCAGTTCCTTCTGAAATGGCTTCGAGATAATTGGTGAGTTCGGCATGGGTAAAATAACCATGTGCGAAGGAATCCCTACCGGCAGATGAAGCCACAATTATGTCCCAATGCCCTTCCCGATTTTCCAAATTTGTCCAATCATAAACATCCCGAATCGTTTCTCCAGGAGGAATAGTTGGAAATGACTTTTCAACATTATTTGTCCGAATCGTGATGGTAACCGGATAATTATTTCGATTCGTGAGTTCCACATTGGTGACTTTTTTAAAATTGCATCCAATGTTGAACAAACAAATGCTGCAGAGTACACAAATATATTTTACCATGATTGACGTTTTATCAGTGAAGTAATATGCGCCAAATGATGGTTACCGTGCCAAGCATACAGGCAGATTAAATCATACACCCGGAAACTTTTCTGATATTGTGAATGAAAATAGGTTCGGTTCAATTGTTCGGGATTTAGGGACCTTAAAATCTGATTGATTTTGCGATGCACAGGGTGAAGAATAGTCAGCGCTATGTTGAACGGCAGGTCATAATCAGCCATTTCTGCCCAATCAGCTCCTAAATAAGGTTTGATGGTAGGATGTTCTTCGCTCAAAGTCAACTTTAAACGCATCAACATATTCATATGGAAATCAGCACAATGATGTATAACCTGATTGATTGTCCACCCCCCCGGCCGATAGGGCGTTTGTAATTGTTGTTCGGAAAGATGCTGGACCACCATTTCCATGCGCTCAGGAAATGTTTGTAAATCCAACAGCATTTGTTTCAGAGTCGAATCGTTGTAACTTTCCTGAAACACACATTCACCAATGGGAAAACGCAGTTGGTATAATTCATGATCATCCATGAATCAAATCTAATACAAACCAATGGAATAGCACATGAAAAGTAAAATAGTATCTGCTTGGTACTAATTTTGATCAGAGAGTGGCAATTTACGAATTCTCTTTAAAGGTCCGCTACAATAACTTCCATGACATTGAATGCATTGTTGAATCACTAATTCGTAGTTCTCTTTTTGATTTTCCCGATTAGACATTAAAGTTCGGTAAGCTAACTTGAATCGCTCGGCATGGTCAAAATAGGTTTTTTCCAGAACGGAGGAATCGGTTGGTTCTGCCGACCAGAAAGGCATCAGTGGATACTTCACGGAGTCTACGACTTTTCCTGCTTTCAAATCCAAACGCATACTATCGCAATAATTGGCCATGGTACGCATCATGAGAGCCATGGGCTTTACCTCATTGGGATCTTTGGTAGGTTTGACACAAGACGCTTCGTCATCCGAATGACTTTTTTCTTTTTCTGATTCCTGACAAGCTAAAACCGTAAATAGTGATAGAACAAAGAAGGAATAAATAAAATTTCTCATTATCCACTATTTAAGAATCACGCCTTTGGCTTCAAAAACCAATTCGCGCAAGGGTTCTTTAATGGCATCAATTTCAGCCTGAGATTGTCCATCATCTTTCGCATATTCCTTTAAATCGCCAATAGAAGTCACTTCCACTTTAGCGATACCATCATCAATAGCGGTACGCCCCGAAGCATCTTTTGGCATGAAGAATCCATAATCTTTGAAGGTGACCCTTAACTTGCTGCCATCGGCATTTTTCAGCTCCATCCAGCAACCTTTTTTCTGACAAACGGCATCAATTTTACCGCTCAGTTTACAATTCAGGAGGGTATCAGTTCCTATCATGGCTTGCAAACTGTCGGTAGGCAATGCGCCATCTTCGGAAATTTTCTCTCCGAAATATTC
>DAIRSC010000363.1:0-2293 GCA_036804585.1 Chitinophagaceae bacterium | reverse complement strand
AAAATTCAAAAAGCCTTGAACTTTTTTGCCAAATGACTTTTGCAATGGTCTCAAATCTCTTATCCCCAAAATAAATCAAAGTTTTTTGGGCAAAAAAAAACCTTCGAAATAAATCCGAAGGTTTTTAGTATTGTTTTAAACAGATTAGATGATTTCTACATCAGCACCTGCTTCTTTCAATTTACCTGCGATATCGTCAGCAGTTGCTTTGTCAACGTTTTCTTTAACGTTACCCGGAGCACCGTCAACGAGGTCTTTCGCTTCTTTCAGGCCAAGTCCGGTCAAGTCTTTTACTACTTTAACCACACCTAATTTGCTGGCACCTGCACTTTTCAATACAACGGTGAATGAAGTTTTTTCTTCAACCGCTGCTGCTGCACCGCCACCGCCTGCTACGACTACTGCTGCTGCCGCCGGCTCAATACCATAATCAGCTTTCAGAACATCAGCAAGTTCCTGAACTTCTTTAACTGTTAAGCCTACCAATTGTTCGGCTAAATTTTTAATGTCTGCCATGATGAATTTTTTTAGTTTTTGAATTTTTTAAATATAGTTGAGCTTGGAAGCCGTGATTAACCTTCGGCAGCTTCTGCTGCTTCAGGGCGATTTTGAAGAGCTGAAATAACACGGGAAATCGGCGATTTGAGTAATCCAATAACTTCTCCGATGAGTTCGTTCTTCGTTTTGATGTTTTTGAGTGCAACTAAACTTTCATTACCCATGAAAATATCTTCACCGATGAGCGCTGCTTTTAATAAGGGCTTATCTGTTTTGAATTCTTCACGAATAGAGCTAATCAGTAAAGCAGGTTCTTTAGGATTTTCACTGAACATCAGTGCGGTTACACCGTGAAATGATTCCATCATTCCCGTATACTTGTCATCACCCAATGATTGAAGGGCTTTAACGATCAAAGTATTTTTGGCTACTTTCATTTCAACCGCTTTATCGAAACAAAGTCGGCGTAATTTGCTGACCTGGGCCACAGTCAAAGACTCTGTATTGGTTACATAGAAATTCTTGTACTGAGAAAACTTCTCTTTCAGGATTTCTATCGTTTGATTTTTTTGTTCTGTTGTCATTTTCTGATTGTTTTAGAAATTGATTAATTCTGAGCAGCTTTGGTATCAATATAAATACCCGGACTCATTGATGTGGCCATGCTGATGCCTTTTACATATGTTCCTTTTGAGCTGGATGGTTTTAACTTCACAATGGCGTTAATCAGTTCCTGACTGTTTTCCTCGATCTTTTTTGGTTCGAAGGAAACACGGCCAATCGATGCATGAATGATTCCGGCTTTATCAACCTTAAAGGCAATTTTACCACCTTTTACTTCATTCACTGCAGCACCAACATCATTGGTAACCGTACCGGTTTTTGGATTCGGCATGAGGTTACGAGGCCCTAAAACCTTACCCAAACGTCCGATTTTTGGCATCACAGAAGGGGTAGCGATAATGACATCAATATCTGTCCACCCACCATCAATTTTTTGAACATATTCGTCTAATCCGACATGGTCAGCTCCGGCAGCTTTTGCTTCTGCTTCTTTATCGGGAGTACATAAAACCAGTACACGTTTGGTTTTACCTGTTCCATGAGGAAGGGTGACCGTACCACGAATAGCCTGATCAGCTTTACGCGGATCAACGCCCAAACGGATATGTAAATCGACAGAACTATCGAATTTAGTACAATTGAGATCCTTAACTATTTTGGAAGCTTCAGCCAGCGGATAATATTTGTTGGCGTCTACTTTCGCCATGGCTGCTTTACGCTTTTTTGAAATTTTTGCCATTTGAATTCTTTTTAAAGTTTACTACTGAATTAATTTTCCCAAGGGGCTTTTCCTTCTACGGTTAAACCCATACTGCGCGCTGTTCCGGCAACCATACGCATGGCGCTTTCAACAGAAAAACAGTTCAGATCAGGCATTTTATCTTTGGCGATTTCTTCAACCTGAGCCCAACTTACTTTACCAACCTTATTCCGATTGGGTTCTTTCGAGCCATTTTTTACCTTGGCAGCTTCAAGTAATTGAACAGGTGCCGGAGGCGTTTTGATGATAAAATCAAAACGTTTGTCAGAGTAAACAGAAATTAATACCGGTAATACTTTTCCCGGTTTGTCCTGCGTACGAGCATTGAATTGCTTGCAGAATTCCATGATGTTCACACCTTTGGAACCCAATGCAGGGCCGATAGGAGGTGCAGGATTGGCCTGACCACCTTTACATTGCAGCTTTACATAGCCGCTGATTTCTTTAGCCATTTTTAAATTTTTTTTGGGT
>DAIRSC010000362.1:0-2307 GCA_036804585.1 Chitinophagaceae bacterium | reverse complement strand
AATTGCGATAGTCGTCATGCTGGCAACCTTCATTCCTCTGATTATTTCAAGTGGAGGGAATAGTGGATCACAGGCAGCCACCTTAATTATTCAGGCGATGGCATTGGATGAAATTTCAGTCAGGGATTGGTGGCGAATCATGCGTCGTGAAATTATTTCCGGACTCACTTTGGGATTGACCCTATGCACGATATCTTTTGTGGTGATCACTTGCTGGCATTGGTTTTCGCCTGCTTTTGGCATTCATTATTTGCGAATTGCGGCTGTGGTAGGATTTTCCTTAATCGGGGTGGTATTATGGGGAACCTTGATGGGGTCCATGTTACCATTGTTGCTGAAACGTTTGGGCGCGGATCCTGCGGCATCATCCACGCCATTTGTCGCAACTCTGGTTGATGTGACCGGCTTGCTGATTTATTTTTCTTTCGCTATACTTTTCCTGAAAGGAGTGTTATTGTAGCAAAAATATTTCAACGGATATTACTCGGAATGAGTGCTATACGCCGGAAGGCCTTCCTGCCATTTTTTTGAGGCTACATGATAAGTAAACATTTCAGGGCCATTGCTCAAGGCGAGATAGTGCACAGGCAGAACACTGACATAAGACAACAATTGACTTAAAACATAAGGGCTTAATTTTTCGGTTTCGTTTTTACATTCGATAATGAGCCAGGGTTGGGCATTTTGATAAACAACGATATCATATCTTTTTTTTAAGGATCCTAACCGGATTTGTTTTTCAACCGAAATGAGTGATAAGGGATACCCGAGTTGCTCGGTCATATATTGTAGAATCTGCTGTCGAATCCATTCTTCCGGTGTGAGAATGACAGCCTTTTTACGGATCGGATCAAAAATATACGTTTGATTGTTCCGTTGGCTGGTTTGCAAAAAAAGAGAGGGTTTATTCATAGGAGAACACAAACAAAATTAAGGAATTGGCTTGAAAGTGGTCATTGTTTTGAATCTTAAAACCTTAGACTGATATCGACTGTATTTTAATAGGTGTTCGCTTAGAATTGCGTTTCATCGTACTAACGGAAATGATATTGACATTACATGTAAAACTGAAAAATAGCAGATACTACATTAGAATTACAAATTGTATTACTTTCAACTCTTCAAGTTCAGTTTAACATGATAAAATCATTATTCAGAAAAAAAGAGATTCAACAAATATTAGACGATGCTCAAAAAGGGTTGAGTGATCATGAGCAATCCGGCCTGCATAAGGTTTTGGGCGTAAGAGATTTGACCTTTTTTGGTATTGCTGCAGTAATTGGTGCCGGTATTTTCAGCAGTATCGGTAAGGCTTGTTTTGATGGAGGTCCAGCGGTGATTTTTTTATACATTTTTACGGCAATGGCCTGCGGTTTTGCAGCATTATGTTATGCCGAATTCGCATCCACGGTGCCTGTTTCCGGAAGTGCTTATACCTATGCTTATGTTGCATTTGGTGAATTATTCGCCTGGATTATTGGTTGGGATTTGTTGATGGAATATGCCATTGGCAATATTGCAGTCGCGATTTCATGGAGTGATTATTTTACACGATTGCTGGATGGTGCCGGATTACATATCAGTGATTGGCTGACGATGGATTACTGGAGTGCGAAGAGTGGTTATTTGGAGGCAAGCGCTGCACTGACTGATGGGACAGCCTTGGGGGCTCTGGATGCGGGCTTGCGTAATAAATATCAGGCCTGGATGGATGCACCAGCCATTGGAGATATACGACTCATTATTGATTTGCCGGCATTCCTGATTGTGGTATTGATTACGGCAGTTGTTTTTGTTGGGATGAAAGAAAGCCGTGGGATGAGTAATTTGTTGGTCATACTTAAGTTGCTGATTATTTTTATGGTGGTTGTTTTAGGTGCGTATTATGTACGACCCGAAAACTGGAGCCCATTTGCACCCAATGGATTTACAGGAATTATGAAAGGAGTATCGGCCGTATTTTTTGCGTATATCGGATTTGATGCGATTTCAACTACTGCTGAGGAATGTAAAAATCCACAACGAGATTTGCCTCGAGCTATGATATATGCATTACTCATTTGCACGGTCCTTTATGTGGTTTTGGCATTGGTGCTGACCGGGATGGTGTCCTATACCCATTTAAATGTAGGAGATCCTTTGGCGATGATTTTTGAAGAGCGCGGACTGCATTGGGTGTCAGGTATTGTTGCATTTAGTGCCATCATAGCAACGGCTTCGGTATTACTGGTTTTTCAGTTAGGGCAACCCCGAATTTGGATGAGTATGAGTCGGGATGGTTTATTGCCTAAGGTGTTTTCTAAAATT
>DAIRSC010000361.1:0-2356 GCA_036804585.1 Chitinophagaceae bacterium | reverse complement strand
AGAGAGCACGTAAAATCGGACGTAAGTTTCTGGAAGAATTTAAGGACTATTAGATTAGTCGCGAAGTTCCGTCCTATTATCGTGAACAACTGATTAATTATTATTTATACAAGGGCCCGGTATTGGAATGGTATTGTCGGATAAAAAGTACATTAGAAGATAATTATACCCCTATCGAAAAATGGGTACCGCGAAAAGGGCAAATTTTGAATTTGGGTTGTGGCTATGGTTTTCTGGATTATATCTTACATTGGACTTCGAGTGAACGTCATATCATTGGTCTTGACTACGATGAAGAGAAAATTGCAATTGCTAATCACAATTTCGGCAAAGGCACTCAATTGAATTTCATAGCCGGAGATGTATTGAACTTCCCCAAAGAAAGCACTTACGATTGTATTTTGATGATGGATGTTTTGCACTATCTCGTGCCGGACATCCAGAAACAACTTTGTGAATCCTGCATACAATCCTTAAACCCCGGAGGTCGTTTGATAATTCGCGATGGATTAACAGATTATGAAAAACGTCATAAAGGCACACAACTCAGCGAGATCATGTCGACGAAACTATTTGGCTTTAATAAAACCAAAAATGAATTGCATTTTATCAGTAAAGAATTTATAAAAACACTTGCGGCAGACAACCATCTCCATCTACAATGGATGGATGATTCTAAATTCACTTCTAATATCACGAGTATACTCCGGAAGTAATCATTGGATATGTCAGGCAATTTCAGATTCAAAAAATTCACCATCCTTCAGGATCGATGTGCCATGAAGGTCACAGAGATTGCCTGCATTTTCGGCGCCTGGATTCCTGTCGATAAAAATGAGCAAATGATCCTGGATATTGGCAGCGGCACCGGACTTCTTGGCCTCATGATTGCACAACGTTGTAATGCCCGGATCGACATGGTTGAAATGAATACAGCAGCGATGCAGCAGTGCCTGGAAAATGTGGAGGCATCTCCATTTCATCAACGAATTCAAGTATATGAAGAGAACATCTGTCAATACGTTTCTTTAACACCCTATGATTTGATTATTTGCAATCCCCCATTCTTCGAAAATCAACTTGTATCCAATAAGGCCGACAAAAATCTGGCCTGGCATTCCAGCCATTTAACACTCGATAAATTGGCATTTCAAGCCAACAGATTTTCACATAACCAAAGTCGAATGGCTATCCTTTTGCCCATAGAGCGAATGACGGATTGGGAAAAATACATGCAGCAAAATGATTGGCATTGTGAACGGGAACTTCAAATTCGGCATAGTGATCAACATCCCTATAAATATGTTGGGGCTATTTATCACAAACAAACCACAAGCCGGGAAATTTTTCAAATGACCATTCGGCAGAATCAGGAATATAGTCCGGGAATGAAAACACTCCTCTCCGACTACTATCTTAAGTTTTAAGCCTCATCAATTAATGATCCACCCGACGCAGGCTCAGATTGGTCACCGGCGCAACTACCAGTGGATATTTCTCGATAGTTACATAGGAAGAATCGAGGCCAAATCCTTTTTCCTCACTCAAACTGAATTTCTTGAGGAAGAAGTAGAATTTCATAATCACCCTTTCAAATAAAGGCAAGTCATTATCATGAGAAAGGAATTTCTCCATCACGATAAACTGCCAATCACCGGCTATCTTATTTTTTTGCAGAGAAACATATCGACTCGTGATATTCACCTCCTTATTGGCCACCATTTCTTCTACTACTTTGCGGAACATCAGATTAATGCGTTGTTCAACCCTGAAACCCAGTCGAAATTCGATACGGATAATTTCATTTGGAATGATTGTTTCAACCACATAATCCATTCGATAAGGTTCATCAACCACATCCACATGAACGAACCAATATATATCGGCGCGTTTCGGTTTTTTGTTCAGAATGGAATACATGATTTTGTGCTCAATTTCCTTGGGGTTTTTGGCACTCGTGAGGTACACCAAATGGGTCGCGTATTTGGGGATACTCATGTCATTACTCAATTCTTGTAATTGATGGAGGTATTCTTCCATTTTTACAAACTCCACATACCTGTTTTTGATTTTACGGGCTTTGAACCAAACGAACATCACTGCGAACATCAGACCGGCTACAACGAAAGTTGCATACCCTCCATGTGGGAATTTTACGATATTGGCTGCAAGGAAGGCCAATTCAATAATCAGATAAACGATCAAAAAGACATAAATCCAGGTTTGATTTATCCTTTTCACCACCAAATAATTTGCAAAAATTATGGTGGTCATGAGCATGGTTAAAATAATCGCCAAGCCGTAGGCAGCCTCCATATTACTGGAACTTTGAAAATACAAAACCACCAGCACACAT
>DAIRSC010000360.1:0-2360 GCA_036804585.1 Chitinophagaceae bacterium | reverse complement strand
ATCGTCCAAGGGCTGTACCACAGTATTATCCCTCGAAAGCTTCCTTGAATTTGAAGCGCCTATGAGATAATCAGCAAGCCCTAATTAAAAATCTTTTATTGCCGAGTCCGCCAGAATAACCAGTCAAACTGCCATCACTTCCAATTACCCGATGGCAAGGTACGATAATCGGAATTGGGTTATTGCCATTTGCGGCAGCCACAGCCCGTATGGCACTCAAATTACGCTGGTGCTGTACCAATTGCGCATAACTGATTAGCTGTCCAAAAGAAATTCCACGTAGGGTTTGCCATACCCGGTACTAAAAAGGTGTACCGGCAATGTAAAGGGGGATTTTGAATTTTATTCGTTTGCCGGCAAAATATTCTAACAATTGAAGTGAATAATTTTCCAGAATGCTATTCGGACATAGCGGATGTTCCCGTGGGCTAAAATGGGTGGAGTTCAAGGCCGACTCATTGGCACTCAATGATAATACACCCAAAGGGGTTTCTATCATCTGAAAAAATAGAGGATGAAAATTAGTATCCATCCCGTTCAAATAGCCATTTCAACGGTTTGAATTTCTTTTCATACTTTAATCCAAATTTGTCGATATTGTTCTTCATATAGTACACTACTTCTTCGATATCATCCGTAACCAACAAAAGATCGAGGTCTTCCGGTGAAATAGTGGCTTCGGCTTTCATCTTTTCGATATAATGTAGAAGTTCATGGTGAAAGGCCTTATTGAATATAACGACCGGAAAGTTTTTAATTTTTCCTGTTTGAATGAGGGTAAGTGCTTCAAATAATTCATCCAATGTACCAAACCCGCCCGGCATCACAATAAACGCATAGGAATATTTAATGAGCAATGTTTTTCGAACAAAAAAGTATTTGATGGTTACCCATTTATCCAAATAGGGATTATGATGTTGTTCGAAGGGGAGTTCGATATTACATCCTACACTTCGGCCACCTATTTCTTTTGCACCCCTATTTGCGGCTTCCATGATTCCGGGTCCGCCTCCGGTCATAATGGTAAATCCCAATTTGGCGATTTCTCTTCCTAAGGTCTGGGCATCCTTATAATGTCGGTTGTTTTCATCAAAACGGGCAGAACCAAAAATGGTCACACAAGGTCCGGCAAAATGCAAAGCCCTGTAACCTTTTATAAAATCCCATACGGTTCGTAAAGTGAACTTCAAATCATCCCAACGGCTTTGAGGGCCATTTAGAAATTTAATTTCTGATTGTGAGGTTTGCTGCATATTCATTCAAAAAAAACGAATATAAGCATAAATCATTGTTCCTTTAATTTCAATGTAATAGCTTCGTCGTATGCTGTTTTCCATACCTGTATGGGGCCCCAATCTTCTCCGTCAATTTGAATAGTGTTGGCATGCACTTGTCCTAATTTTTCACAAGAATGCCTTTCAGTCATCGATAAAAATGCCTGCAACTGATTCGGTGCAACACTTACTACGACCCTGCTTTGGCTTTCACCAAAAAGAAATGCATCTTTACGGATTTCGGTATGTGTTTCAATTTCAAAGCCAAGGCTGCCTGCCATGGCCGACTCCAGTAAGGTAGTAAACAAACCGCCTTCCGAAACGTCGTGTGCAGATTGGATGGCTTTACTGCGGATTAACTGATACACCAGATCTTGATTTTTTTTCTCTTCATCCAGATTAAAATAGGGAGGCGGTGATAATTCCACCCCACAAATTTTATGCAAATATTCACTACTGCTAATATCATCTCTGCTCTGACCAATCAGGAATAAATGATCGCCTTCTTGTTGAAAGGCCAGTCCCATCGATTCAGTAATTTCTTCTATCAAGCCCACCATCCCAATGGTTGGAGTCGGATAAACAGGCCCTTCGGGAGCTTGATTGTAAAAGCTGACATTTCCACCCGTTACAGGGGTATCGAATTTTCGACAAGCATCACTCATGCCTTTGAGCGCATATACAAACTGATAATAGACCTCCGGATTATAAGGATTTCCAAAGTTTAAACAGTTGGTAATCGCTGCAGGAACCGCACCACTGCAAACTATGTTGCGGGCTGCTTCACTCACTGCAATCATGCCACCTACATACGGATCGGCATGTACATATCTGCTATTACAATCAACGGTGCAGGCGATACCTTTTCGGGAGCCTCTTACCCATACAACGGCAGCATCAGAAGGTTTATTGGTGCTGGTATTTGCTGTACCAACCATGCTGTCATATTGCTCATAAACCCAACGCTTACTGGCAATATTTGGTAGGCTGACAATTTGATGAGCTGTTTGTTTTAAATCAGAAGGAATGCTTATCTGCCGGATTTCAAAAAGATCTCTTTCCTTGAAATAAGCCGGTTCTGTATAT
>DAIRSC010000359.1:0-2377 GCA_036804585.1 Chitinophagaceae bacterium | reverse complement strand
ATTTGATTCAAAACTAGAATCAGGCACCAGGTTTTGTTGTGAAAACGACTGGAAACACGAAACTAGAACTATAGCTATTACAAATGCCAATTTCATGCCTTGAAAATTAGGAGTAAAATAGTATAAATCATAATTAATTAATTCACTTTTACTGAGAATGTTCTACGTATGGTTTTTCAAATCAATCTTTATAAATCACAATATGGCATTTCATTAGAATGTAATCAAGGTCCACTTCAAATATTTTATGATCATTCCGTTAATTTTACCTTATGATAATTGTATAAAATGGGCATGAGAAAACTCATGTTTAAAAATCTATTTATTCGTTACATTTATTTTCGGACGAATGTCCAAAATGTATTTTAGTTGGAAATATGAGGTATAAATTCATCATTCAAGTCGTTGTATTCCTTTTGGCATTGATACATGCTCCGCTTAAGTCTCAATCCAATGCAAAGGAGATCGTAAAAAAAGCAGAGGATAAAATGCGCGGTAATTCTTCATTTGCAGAAGTAACGATCAAGATCGTTAGACCTACGTGGGAACGTGAAATGAAGATGAAAACATGGTCAAAAGGCAGAAAACACTCGCTCATCTATGTGGTATCGCCGCAAAAGGATAAAGGCACGGTGTTTTTAAAGCGCGACAAGGAAGTTTGGAATTATATTCCATCTATTGAACGAAATATCAAATTGCCGCCATCCATGATGAGTCAAAGCTGGATGGGTACTGATTTCACAAATGATGACCTTGTTAAAGAGGCTTCTGCAGAAGATGATTACTCTCATCAGTTGTTGGGTGACTCTGTGATCGATGGTCGCACTTGTCATAAGATACTGATGATCCCCAATGCGGATGCCTCGGTAGTATGGAGTAAGGTTTTAGTTTGGATCGATAAAAAGGATTATTTACAATTACGCGCTGAGTTCTATGATGAAGATAATTCAATGGTAAACGTCATGATGGCAGGGGATATAAAACTGCTTGGTGGTCGCTTGTTGCCGGCCAAAATGGAAATGATACCAATGGATAAAAAGGGACATAAGACCATTTTGATCTATGATCAATTGAAGTTTGATATAGCCCTGGATGAATCTTTTTTTACTACCCAAAACATGAAAATGGTCAAGTAATGCTTTTAGTAATTGCATGGCGTAATATTTGGCGAAACAAACGTAGGACCCTGATAACATCAGGATCGGTATTTTTTGCAATTATTCTTGCCGTAATAATGCGCAGTTCTACTGATGGAGCATATGAGGGTATGATCAATAATGTGGTGTCCTTTTCCTCAGGATACATTCAATTACATAAAAAAGGGTATTGGGAAGAGCATTCCATAGAAAATGCATTAAAGATAGATAATGGATTTTTTAATAAGCTTGAATTGCAGAAGGGGATCGCATATAGCACCCCAAGACTCGAATCATTCGCACTCGCATCTGCCAATGCCAAAACAAAAGGCTTGGCATTCATCGGTATTGATCCGGAAAAGGAAATGGTGGCGGCCAAAATTCATGAGAAAGTAAAACAAGGAACATATTTCAAGAACGAAAATGATAATGGATTTGTTATCGGCCAGGGTGTTGCTGAGTATTTTAAAGTTGGTGCTGGAGATTCATTTGTGTTTAGTTCTCAGGGGTACCATGCCAGTTCTGCAGCAGCCATATTTCCCGTTCGCGGAATAGTTTTTTTAGGCTCTCCTCAATTAAACAATAGTTTGGTTTATTTAACTCTTGAAAACTCAAGGAGATTTTTAAGTGCTGATTCCTTGTGCACTTCTGTATCCATATATCTCAACGACATCAATGCACTGGAAAATATAGCCAATGATCTGCGAAATGTTTATTCTTCAGATCTCATAGAGGTTATGACCTGGAAAGAAATGATGCCGGAAGTTGATCAGTTCATTGTGGCCGACAGGAGCGGTCATTTTATTGTGATCGGAATTCTGTATCTGGTAATTTCATTTGGGTTGTATGGTACAGTGTTAATGATGACCTATGAACGTAGACATGAGTTTGGTATACTGGTGTCAATTGGCATGAAAAAGATTAAACTGATGTGGTTGGTTTTTTTTGAGACATTATTTGTAACTTTTTTTGGAGCGATACTCGGGATGATGAGTTCTTTCCTTCTCATTCTTTACTTCCATTATAATCCTATTGAATTTACAGGCCAACTCAAGGAGGTGTACCAGGATTTTGGTATGGATGCCATACTCAGTTTTTCAATAGACCCATCGATTTTTTATTATCAAGCATTCACTGTTTTTTTATTGGCCCTTGTTGTTTCAATATATCCAAGTTTGAAAATTTTAATTGAATGTCCTTTAATTTACCTAATATTTAAACCGAAGCTACAATTAGTCTAT
>DAIRSC010000358.1:0-2386 GCA_036804585.1 Chitinophagaceae bacterium | reverse complement strand
TTCAGTCATTGTCTTGCTGTGTCGTCTGTCTTTTTAGCATTGGTGGTAACGCTCATCTAGATGCACAATAATTTTTAATATCTCTCCTCGCCCTTGTTAGCATTCATTCCCAACTAGTTATCGAATCCCATTATTCCAAACTTCATGAGGTCATAGTCTGTAATCTCACGAATTACCACTCGCCAATACCTCCGCCAAATGCATCACTCTTAAAGGTATACCTGCTTTTCGGATATACGCATCCATGTGCATTAAACAAGAAATATCTGTCGATATCATATATTCGGCGCCTGTTTCCAAAGCACTGTTCACTTTGGTTTGGGCCATGCCAATAGAGATGGGCTCATATTTTACGGCAAAAGTGCCGCCAAAACCACAACAGGTTTCACATTCTTTCATTTCGCGTAACTCAAGACCTTTTACTTTCGACAAAAGTTGACGTGGACCGGCCTTAATTCCACATTCACGTAAAGCCCCGCAGGCATCATGGTAAGTAGCCACCCCATTTAATGTGGCTCCGAAATCATCTTTTTTTAATACATCTATCAAAAATTCACTCAAATCATATATGCGTTTGGTGATTTGCCGGGCATCATTATGGCAGGAAGTATTATTAAACATTTCATCGAAACTCCCTCGCACATAGCCCACACAAGAACCACTCGGCGCTACGATATAATCTGTACCTGCAAAGTCAGCAATAAATTTTTCACTCACTTTTCGGGCATCTTGTAAGAACCCTGCATTATAAGCTGGATGGCAACAACAGGATTGGATGGCATTATCGCTGACCGTACAACCGGCAATTTCCACTAAACGAGCTGAATGTATGCCAATCTCAGGATAAAGTTGGTCCACAAAACAAGGAATAAATAACTGAACGTTCATGGAAGTATGGATTAAGAATGAAGGAGTGCGTTAAAGTGTATCATTTTGAGTGCTGCAATGGCTGCTTCCTGCCCTTTATGTCCATGAATTCCTCCCAAACGATCATAGGCTTGTTGTTCATTATTCACAGTTAGAACACCAAAAATGCTGGGAATATCCAATTCAGTATTTAATCGGGTAATCCCTTCAGTCACCGATTGACAAACATAATCGAAATGAGGCGTTTCACCCCGAATCACACAACCAAATGCAATCATGGCCTGAGGCTTTAAATGCAAGGCGGCCTGACGCAAAGCGAATGGAATTTCAACAGAACCGGGCACCTTAAACATTTTCACAGTAATGCTGGGGAATAAAGAAAAAATTTGTTGCGCCCCTTTCAATAATTCCAAAATGATCGCATCATTCCATTCGGTATAAACGACAACAACCTGCGAGTCGGGTACTTGCAGGTTGTTGATATTTAATAAGGTTCCGTGTTCGGAGGGTGTTGACATATTTAAGGATTATATTCTCCTAAACGAGCCAGATTTTTGACAGCATTTTGGGCCTGACCAGTACCTGGAAATTTATTGTATAAGTCTTTGTAAATTTTAATGGCTTCAGCAGCATTATTTTTCATTTCATAAGCCATGGCTGCTCTTTCCAAATAAATAGGTGAAACCAAAATATTTTCATCATCATCACCTGCTTCCAAATACGCTTTGATGGCATCATCCACTTTCTTTTGTTCCATATAGGCATCTCCCAATGATCCTTTGGCGATTTTTGCAACCAAGGTTCCTTTACCGTCAAACTCTTTCAGGTGTTTTTCGGCTTTTGCGAAATCACCTTTTTTCAGAAAACAAACACCGGCGTAATAATGAGCCAGATTTCCGGCAGGTGTTCCACCATACTTATCAATGATCTTTAAAAAACCCGGATTGTTCCCATCTCCGTTCAAAGCCCAGTTAATGGAGTCCATTCCAAAATAGGTCTGCGCCCTGAATATGGCATCATTCGATTTGTCAATATTCGGTTGCTGATAAAATTTGGTATATGCAAAATAACCGACCACAACCGCTAAAATCCCGATCAGTACATTATTGACCATTTTACTGTTGGAGTGATACCAACTTTCCACACCTTTTAATTTCTCTTCTGCAGTTGGCAAATCGTCAACAACGACAGCGCCTTCAACTTTGCGGGGTGCAGTATATAATTCTTGTTTAGCCATTTTTTTATATATATAATTATTTAATGCGTTTGTTCGAAACGCGCACAAAAGTAAATAAAAATTATTGATAAAGTTAGAGATTCATGAAAAAAATGAAAATCCATTCTTTCGATAAAAGGCGTATTCATTGATCCAAATCTCTGACAGTCGTAAAATCAATCGCAGTCAATTAAAACCTTCTGTCTTCTTTTCAATGAAAGCGTTTAATTTTGACCCTATGCCCAACCCGAATTTAAATGCTGATGCTCCCGATCTGAATCCCGAAAAGGAATTTGAAAATAG
>DAIRSC010000357.1:0-2391 GCA_036804585.1 Chitinophagaceae bacterium | reverse complement strand
ATTGCAATAGCTTTTATCCAATCAATGCATGAATTAAGAAACAGAATCAAACCGCAAAACAGGATAACATTTTTTCTTCCATCGGGTTCATCCTATCTTTGAACAACTTGAAATTTTCAGACATCATATCACTTGCCCGTAAAGCTATTCAGTCGAATAGGTTGCGATCCAATTTAACCATCGCCATTATCGCCATTGGCATTACCGCATTGATTGGAATCATCACCGTGATTGAGGTATTAAAAGGCACCATTCACACAAGTTTCAGCAGTATGGGTTCCAATACCTTTTCGATCAGTGCCCAGAGTTTTTTTACCAAAGGAGGCCGACATGGTCGACAAAAAAGGGTGCGTCAAAGTGAAGAAGACAACCGTATCAAACTCAGTGATGCCCGTCGGTTTCAGGATGTCTATCCTTATCCTGCAATCAGCAGTCTTTCATTGGTTGCAACCAACACAGCAACGGTAAAACGAAACACGAAAAAAACCAATCCCAATATTGTGGTTATGGGAACAGACGAACATTATCTTACAGTTTCAGGCACCTCGTTGGAAGCCGGCCGCAATTTTAATACTTTAGATGTGAGCAGTGGTGTCAATACCTGTATTTTAGGCAATGGGATTGCCAAACAATTATTCGGCAAAGGGAACAAAGCAGCAAATGGACTCATACAAATAGGCGATGCCCGATATCGTGTATTGGGTGTAATGGAAAGCAAAGGAGCTAGTTTTATCAATCGTACCGATAACATGATTTTGGTAACATTGGCTAATGCAAGACAACGATTTTCGCTCAGCAATAAATCATGTATCATTAGCATTCATGTGAATGATATGAAAAAAATGGATTATGCCATTGACGAAGCAGAAGGAACGATGCGAGCCATTCGTCGTTTAAAAGGGTATGAAGAAAATAATTTTGCCATCAATAAAAATGACGAGATCGCTAATTCATTGATTGAAAATTTAAGTTTTGTTGCATTGGCAGCCAGTCTGATAGGATTTATCACACTCCTGGGTGCAGCCATTGGATTAATGAATATCATGTTGGTATCGGTAGCAGAACGTACCCGCGAAATTGGATTGAGTAAAGCCGTGGGAGCAACCGACGAAACCATCAGAAGGCAATTTTTAATTGAATCAGTCATTATCAGTTTAACCGGCGGACTGATAGGTATCGTGGTAGGTATTCTGATTGGTAATTTGCTTTCACTGGCATTCGGCTCCGCATTTATCATCCCCTGGTTGTGGATTGCAATAGGATTGAGCATTTGTGTAGCGGTGGGTTTACTGGCTGGTATTTACACGGCGCTCAAAGCAGCCCGATTAAATCCGATAAACGCACTGCGATATGAATAAGTTTAGTAGATGATCTTGAAAAAGACCTCGCGCAAGCATTCAATCTGAGGCATTCAATGAAATTCCACAGCAGCTATGACACGATCTCAAACTTGGTAAGGAACCCGTTTCTTTGGTCGAAAAAACAATCTGATATGCGATTGATTCTTTCTGATGTTCCACATTTAAACCTTTTTCTTCAGAGAAACCGGAAAAAGATAAACCCAAATTTTGCCTTAGGACACAACCAACGGCAAAAACGAATCAAAAAATCAAATACTTCGGCTCATACCGATTACACATTCATAATTATTCAATTTCGTCTTTAATTCATTGTATTAGATTCATGTAGTATCAGCAATTACCACTTCACAACTCAAATAGTCTTTGGACTATTGAGGGGCTGCCGATTATCTCACTGGCGCTTCAAATATAAGGAAGCCTACAAGGGATACTCCCGCACTTGCGAGACAACCCTTTTACGATGACGCCAAAGTTGAAGATGCCGGTGAGCAGTGAAAATCAAGAAATGAAGTGCATGCTTATTGAAGTGATTTGACGAATTGCCTCGCATTTCAATAAGCACAATTCACACCAAAATGTAATGATATCATTTTCTTTCACGTTAACCACCAGCCCCTATTTATCGTTGAAATTGGTAGAATTGGCCTCAGTATGATTCTCTAATACCGAAGTGATATCTGTAATAGACCAATGTTCTTGATCTAAACAGCTATCATATCGGTATTTACACTCGTCCTGAAGACGAGATAGGAATTGGTCTAATTACCAATTCACATTGGCATAATTCGGGATTACCGAATAAATCCTTTACAGGCTTTGTTTACAGTAGCTGCGTGCCTTGCTACTGCAAATGCTCGGATAAAGATTTTTCTATCACATTCTTTTCAAGCAATTTCTTGACTTGTATAAAGTAGATTCAGCTTTTCAAAACCTTACTACCGCCCTCACATTCGTACAACATTCTGACATTAAAGGACCGGGGACAATCTTCCATTTTTGAATTACCTTCGTACATATTTTTTTACCCATG
>DAIRSC010000356.1:0-2443 GCA_036804585.1 Chitinophagaceae bacterium | reverse complement strand
TTCGTAAAATATTCCTCAAAGTCATTCAGAAAGTGCTTGGATGTTGTGTTAAACGTTGATAAGTATGCTGGATCAAATTGTGATATGTATGCCTGAACGCGCTTCGCACTCGGTTCACACGTTTGATTATCAAAACCATAAAAAGTAACCTTATTTGCGGCAGACTGGCCATTGTTATATTCCCTCAGCCATTCAATGAGCTGAACAAACTCCTGATTGTTGTACACCCAACTGTTTTTAATACTCTGCACAGCACTTAAGCCTGTGCCAGCACCTCCAAGAATATAGTCGTTGATGTTTTGTGCCGTGGAGAAATTCGTCTCTACCGAAAGAACCCGAAAATTCAATTGTTGAACCATGTGCTGAATCATCCGATGCCGGAGTGTTACAAACTCACTCGTTCCGTGTGTTGATTCACCTAATGCCACGATCGATTTATCTGAGAGAAACGGAGCCAGAGGTACCAGATCGCCTGTATTGGGTGTGGGGCGTGTTGAGTTAATCGGAAGGATCAGGTTGCCAAAGCCCTGCCCGCGGAGTATTTCAAACACTTCAGCAGCCGATGGGCCAGGATCACTCTTTTTTTCGCAGCTGAACGTGATGGCTAATAAAAACATCAACGGAACGGCAACCTTATAGTATTTTAAAATCGCAAAATTGCTAAAATACGAAACGAATTTTACTGCTGTCTTCATAGGGGTAAGTTGGGGTTAATCGTTTTAAATATGAATTAAGATACGCGATGTTTTGTGCAATGATCGTATAGAAAAATGACACAACCGTTCATATATACACGAAAACGACATTTATTTGATGAATGAAATTCATCATATGATGAAAATCAACAAGCGTATCAATTTATTTTGTTGGTTTGATGTATGAAAGTTCGCTTTACGTGGATGATATTGTTTCTACTCGCTTTCGGTATAATGGCGCTTAGCTTTTGGTATCATGCGGAAAACAACTACATCTATACGGCATTCATTGTCCAACCGGTACTGGCTCCGTATTATCTTGGGTTGACTTTTGTCGGACTTCGATTACGTACGGATCTCTTTGGGAAAAGGAAGTACTTTCTGTATGGGCTTTCTATGCTCGGTTTGATTACTTTGTCGTCTATCACGGCAGATTATATCAGCCCCTTTGTAGGTGCTGATTTTAAACCCATCTCACTGCAGCTTCACTTCTTCAGTATAACATTGATTTTGATTTTTGCCAGCTTTGTTCAGTCGGCTAAGGAATCCATCGACAGAAAAGTAGAACAACAACAATATGAGTATGAGAAAATACAATCCTCACTGCAATTACTCAAAAGACAGCTCAATCCGCACTTTTTTTTCAACACATTACATAGCATTTATGTGAAAGCAACGGAGCAAAGCCAGGATGTTCCGGATATGATCCTGAATCTATCGGATATGCTTCGCTACCAACTAAAAATGGAGACTACGGCAGAAGTAACATTGCAGGAGGATATTGAATTTTTGCGCCATTACATCTACTTTGAGAAGCGCAGACTTCCACCAAATATGAAAGTTGAATTCACGTGTGAGATTTCTGACTCCAAACTGAAGATTGCGCCAAACATGCTTACACCAGTGGTTGAAAATACCTTTAAGCATGGGGTGGTTGTGCCGCTTGATTCTACAATTACGATTTCAATCTTATTAAAGAGGCGGACACTTCTTCTACAAACATCAAATAGCATAAGTGAATTTAAAGTTTCAGATAGCGGGACGGGAATTGCCAACCTAAGGAAACGCCTGGCATACTTTTACCCGGACAAGCACGAGCTACTCCTGGAAAAAAAATATGATACATGCTATGCAACACTTCGAATCAGGTTATAAAATGATTCCATGTGTGATTGTGGAGGATGAGCCTGATGCACAGACTCTTTTGAACACATACTGCCGTAAATCCGGGAACTTAGACGTAAAGGCTACTTTTTTCGACCCTTTGTCTGCGCTGCGGTTCTTACATCAACATACCATTGAGTTGATATTTTTGGACATTAATCTGCCGAACATCAACGGTTTTTCCTTACTTCAGCTTTTGCCCTACCAACCTAAAGTGATTTTTACAACAGCCTACAGTGAATATTCGCTGGAAGCTTTTGATTTTCATACGGTAGACTACTTATTGAAACCCATACGATTCGAGCGTTTTTTGAAGGCAGTCAGCAAACTGGCACCAACACACCACTGCCACCTTCCCGACACTATTTTAATTGGCCCCACTCCTGGGCAAAGCATAAAGCCCGCAGAGGTAACACATGTAGAAGGCTTTGGGAATTACCTCAAAGTATTTTCAAAAGGTAAAGTTTCGGTTCTTCATTTAACCCTTAAGGAGATTACATCAAATCTGGAGCCTTATGGTTTTATTCGAATACACAAGAGTTTTTTGGTGAACAAGGCACACGTTAGTAGTTTAACAAACAACT